>NZ_JBMERN010000023.1:0-60748 GCF_049310965.1 Loktanella sp. DJP18
GTCAGTTGGACGTCGTCGTCGAAGTCGCATCGGTCGCCGCGCCGCTGCCGGCCACGCCGACCAGAACGGCCAATGCGGGAAACAGCGCCGGGGCGAAGCCGCCCAGCAGTGGCACGAAACCCGTGACGGCCTCACTCTCGGTCAGGCAGATCGTGGTGATCTGGCTTGCCGTCATGTAGCTGGCGGATTTGACGCCGAATTCGCAGACATTCGCTTCGGTCGCCCTGGCAAAGGCGTCATCGGCAGACCCGGCGGCAGCCTGGGCAAACGCTGCGCTTGGCATCGCGAGGGCGACGGTGGCGACAAAACAGAACCTGTTCATGGAGATATCCTTTCGATCCGATAGCTATGAATTAGCAGGGGGCGACGCGGTCTCGGTAGCATTAAATACCTCGATATCTACACAACCTCCAGTTGAATCGACGCGGATGATTTTAGGGGCTGGTCGGCTGCCCCGCTTGTCGAATCGGTCTGAAGGACCGCAATCGATGGCAAGTAATGCGTCAGGCCGGTTCGTCGTCCTGAGTTGCGGCCCGTCCGGCCCGACCGCCGCGGCGTCGTGCGATCGGTGATCGCGCCAGACCTGCCTTCAGCGTCTGCATCATCGGATGATCCGCAGGCTGATCTGCATATTGATCGCACAACGCGGCCACCCGCGCCCGCAGGTCACCGGTCTGGCTTCTCTTCATCGCCCAGTCCAGAAAGATGACGCGACAGTCGGCCGCCGTGATGCCGTCGATGCGAAACGCCTCGCGGATCAGCCCGGCGGGGTCCAGAGCGTCGCCCTTCATCGGGCAAGCCGCGCGCCGATGACCGCATCGGCCGAAGCTGCCGCGTCTGCCATGGCTGCCTGCAAATCATTCATCGTGTCGAACCCCGTTTCCCGCAGCACAAAGCGGCGGCCACCTTCGCCCAGCGCACCCGGGTCCAGCACGCCACCGGTCAGCAATCGCCCGGCCGCCTGCAAGCGCCAGAAAAGCCCGGCCGCACGGTCGAGTGCTGCGCCATCTGCGGCGTCGAGCCAGCCGCCCGCGACACCGGCCGCGATCTGCCCCGGGACATCGCGCAGATCCGACCCCATGACAAGGGCCGCGGTCTGCGCGGCGAGCTCGACATCCATCAGCCGGCCCGGCCCCATCTTGGCATCCCAGTCGCCCTGCGCCGGCTTTGCGTCGGCCAGTCGCGCGCGCATGGCGGCGACGTCGGTCAGAACGCCGGGTCCGCGCCCCTTCGACTTCAGCAGGCTGCGGCGGAACGCCTCGACCCCTGCCATCAGCACCTTTGCCCCGGCAATCGGCTTGGCGCGGGTCAGCGCGAGATGTTCCCAGGTCCAGGCCTCTTCCTGCTGGTAGTCGCGGAAGGCGGCCCAGGAGGTTGCGACCGGACCCTGTTTGCCCGATGGGCGCAGGCGCATGTCGACCTCGTATAGGCGGCCATCGGCCATCGGTGCGGACAGCGCCGTGACCAGCGCCTGCGTCAGCCGCGCATAGTAGCTGCGGACCGGCAGCGGTCGCGGGCCTGTCGAATTGCCCCAGACGTCGGCGTCGTAGATCACGATCAGGTCCACGTCGGACAGGGCGTTCAACCGCCCGGCACCCAGTGACCCCATGCCCAGCACAACGGCCCCCTGCCCAGGCAGCGGTCCGTGCCTGCGGGCGAAATCGGCGCAGACGACGGGCCAGATGCCTGCGATCACCGCCTCGGCCAGGTCGGCGTAGTGCTGGCCACTGTCGGTCGCGTCCGTCAGGCCGCGCAGGTGGTGGACGCCGATGCGGAAATGCCACTCCCGCGCCCAGCGGCGGGCGATGTTCAGCGCCGTCTCGAAGTCGTCGGTGCCGCCCATCGCATCAGCAAGCGCAGTCGTCAGCGCAGCCACCCCCGGCCAAGGTGCGAAGAAATCGCCGCCGATCACCGCATCCAGCACGCCCGCGTTGCGCGATAGATACTGGGCCAGCGCCGGTGCCGTGGCGCAGATGTCGACGATCAACTGCGTCAGGCTGGGGTTCGCCTCGAACAGGGCGAATAGCTGGACGCCAGCGGGCAGGCCGGACAGGAAGGCGTCGAAGTTGATCAGCGCCTCTTCGGGCCGGGCGGCCTCTGCCAGTCGCGACAGGATGCCGGGGCGCAGGCGCTCGAAGGTCTGCACGGCGCGGGCCGACCGGAGCGCCGGGTAATCCGGCCAGCGGGCCGTGATCTCTTGCCCCCAGTCGCCCGGATCGGCCTTGCGGGGGCTGTCGGGGGCAAAGAAGCCTTCGGTCAGGCTGTGGACCTCGGTCAGGCGATCGGTCAGGTCGGCGCGCAGGGTCGCGCTGTCCGTGTCCATGAAGGCGGCCAGCCGGTCGAAGCCAGCGGCGTCCTGCGGCAGGCTGTGGGTCTGCGCGTCGTTGATCATCTGCAACCGGTGCTCGACGGTGCGATGCGCCGTGTAGTGGTCGGACAGACGGTCGCGCAGATCGACCGGTATCCAGCCCGAGGCCGCAAGCCGCGACAGTCCCGCGACAGTGCCGCGCACCCGCAATGACGCATCGCGGCCCCCCGCGATCAATTGGCGCGTCTGGGTGAAGAACTCGATCTCGCGGATGCCGCCGCGGCCCAGTTTCATGTTGTGCCCCTCAAGGGTCAGCCTGCCGCCCAGACCCTTGTGGTCGCGGATGCGCAGCCGCATGTCGTGGGCGTCCTGGATCGCGGCATAGTCCAGATGCTTGCGCCAGACGAAAGGGCGCAGCGTGTCGAGGAACCGCTGCCCCGCGGAGATGTCACCGGCACAGGGCGCGGCCTTGATGTAGGCGGCACGTTCCCAGGTGCGCCCCACGCTTTCGTAATAGCGCTCTGCGGCGGTCATCGACAGGCAGACCGGCATGACGGAGGCATCGGGCCGCAGTCGCAGGTCCGTGCGAAAAACGTAGCCGTCGGCGGTGTTGTCCGACAGCAACGCGCACATGCGACGGGTGACGCGGACAAAGGCGGCGCGGGCGGTCACGCTGTCCTCTGGCGTGAAGCGATCGTCGTCGAACAGACAGATCAGGTCGATGTCGGAGGAGTAATTGAGCTCTCCCGCGCCCTGCTTGCCCATCGCCAGCACGACCATGCCGCCTGCGTCGGCGGCGTCGTCGGGGATCAGTCCGGGCAGCTTGCCGCGCGCGATCTCGGCCGCGACAAGCGGCACGATGCAGGCCTGCACGGATGCGGCAGCAAGGTCGGTCAGCGCCTGCGTCACGGTTGACAAGGGCCAGACGCCTGCCAGATCGCACAGTGCCGTCAGCAAGGCGACCCGCGCCTTTGACTGCCGCAGGCCGGGACCGAGGTCGGCAAACGGGATCGCGGGAATCGCCGCAAGGGTCTGCGCCAGAGCCGCTTCTGGATCGTTCTGGGCGGCTTGCAGCCAATCCGCCTCTCGCGCAATCAATCCCGCAAGGTAAGGGCTGCACCCGGCGGTTCCCGCGATCAGATCGCGCAGGGGGGCGTCGGCCCAAGGCACATGAGCCGATGCGTCGGCCCCACGATCGGCGTCAAAGGGACGCGGGTGGCGGGTCATGCGGACAGAGAGGGTCATGCAGGCGTCTTTCGAGTTGGTCTTGGCGGGGCTGGAGCCGCCAGCCCTTTCGGGCAATAGTGCAAGCGTGGCGAAAGGGCTGGCGATGAGCAAGAGTTTGAAGCGGGTTCAGGCCGCATTGATCGCTGCGGGGCTGGACATCGTGCCACTGGAAATGGCGGCCGAGACGCGCACGGCGGCGCAGGCAGCAGCCGCGGCGGGCTGTGCACTGGACCAGATCGCCAAGTCGATCGTGTTTCAGGGTGCCGAGAGCGGTGCCGTCGTGCTGTTCGTCACGGCGGGCGGGCGACAGGTGGACCCTGCCCGCGCCGCTTTGGTCGCCGGTGAGGCGTTGGTGCGCGCCGACGCGGATGCGGTGCGCGCGCAGACCGGCTTTGCCATAGGTGGCGTGTCGCCGGTCGGGCATCTTTCGCCGGTGCGGGCCTTCCTCGATCCCGCGTTGCTGGCTTTCGGAACGGTCTGGGCCGCCGCCGGCACGCCGCGACACATCTTCGCCATCGCCCCGCAGGACCTCTTGCGAATTTCCGGCGCGCAAGTGGCTGATTTCGCAAGCTGATACTCGGCAATGTAAATTACCTTCACATCGACCCTTGCAGGAATGGACGTCCGACCTCATATCGAGAATGTGAACGACATTAACATCAACACCGACAGGAGCACGCCGATGTATTCGACCCCCTCTTACAGCCAACCCAGCGGCCCGATGGTCTGGTTGCGCCGCACCGAAGCCTGGCTTGACGCCCGTGGCAAGGGTGCCTGGATCGTCGCGATGATCGCGGGATTCATTCTGGTGTGGCCAGTCGGCCTCGCCCTTCTGGCCTACATGATCTGGAGCAAACGCATGTTTTCCCGCAATACACCCATTCGCGCCATGTCCCGTCCTTTTGGTGGCAGCGTGATGCAATCTTCCGGCAACCGGGCTTTTGATGCCTACAAGGAAGAGACGCTGCGCCGCCTGCAGGAAGAGCAGGACAGCTTCAACGATTTCCTCGGCCGTCTGCGCGACGCCAAGGACAAGGCCGAGTTCGACCAGTTCATGGCCGATCGCAAGGGCGACACTGCTGTGCAGGAACCGCGCAGCGACTCCTGAACTGCAAAGGCATGATGCGTCTCTGGCGGCCCCGACATCCGGGGCCGCCGCCCTGCCAATCAAAGGACCACGACAATGATGACCGCTCCCTTGCCCCTGACCAACGGCCTGCCCGACCCGGAACATGACGCCGACTTCTACGCCGGCGTGCCGACCAAACGGGCGCTGGCCTGGGCCGCCGACGTGACGCTGGTGCTGATCGTGTCGCTGCTGATCGTGCCCTTCACGGCCTTCACGGCGATCTTCTTCTTTCCGGTCCTGATGATGACGGTCGGCTTCGTCTATCGCTGGTTCACCATCGCGGGCGGGTCCGCCACGTGGGGGATGCGCCTGATGGGGATCGAACTGCGCGCACATGACGGTGCCCGCCTGAACGGCACGACCGCCTTGTTGCACACGCTGGGCTATACGGTCTCGTTCGTCACTTTTCCGCTGCAACTGCTGTCGGCGGCAATGATGGCCACCACACCGCGCGGTCAGGGCGTCAGCGACTATCTGCTGGGCACGACCGCGATCAATCGCCCCGCCTGAGCGTCACGGAGCAGGCGGAAAATCTCGGTCACGACAATTCCGCATTTCGGGGGGCTTGTCGGCGCACCCCGCGGGCCACTATCTTCACCTCATGCGCCACCTGCTTCCTCCGACGCCGCAATTCTACGTGACGGCCCCGCAACCCTGTCCGTATCTTGACGGGCGGATGGAACGAAAGCTGTTCACCGCCCTGCAGGGCGAGGCCGCGACGGCGTTGAACGATACCCTGTCAAAGCAGGGGTTCCGACGGTCGCAGAACGTGCTGTACCGGCCAAGCTGCGCCGAATGTGCCGCCTGCATGTCCGCCCGCATCCGGGTGGCGGATTTTCAGCCCACCCGCAGCCAGCGCAGGGTCCTGAAGCGCAACGCGATGCTCAAGCGCCGGGCGACCTCGCCCTGGGCGACGGAAGACCAGTACGAGCTGTTCCGCCGCTATCTTGACGCACGCCATGCGGACGGCGGGATGGCGGACATGGACATGTTCGAATTCGCCGCGATGGTCGAGGAGACGCCGGTCCGGTCGCGGCTGATCGAATACGCCGACATGCGCGACAGCAAGGCGGGACCGGTTGCGGCCTGCCTGACGGATATCCTCGATGACGGGCTGTCGATGGTGTATTCGTTCTTCGCGCCCGAGCTGGAGCGGGACAGCCCCGGCAGTTTCCTGATCCTCGATCACATCGCGATCGCGCGCGAGCTGGGTCTGCCTTACGTCTATCTGGGCTACTGGGTGCCGGGCAGTCCCAAGATGGGCTACAAGGCGAATTTCACCGCCCTCGAGATCTTTCGCGACGGCGTCTGGGCGGATATCGGCGATCCGGATGGCTACGATTCCGCGCTGCATCCGCTGTCGACCGATCCCATCGCCGAACAGGTTGCGCGGATCAACCTGCCCAACGGGTCCTCGGTCGTGCGCTAGGGCATCAAGGTCGTCCGGTCGCCCTCGACGACGATGACCTGCCCGTCCTGCAACGCGACGAATGGCATCCGCTGATCGGTCAGCCACTGCGCCGCCTTGTCCGCGCCACTGGAATCGCGATGGCCAGAGCCCGCATGCGGGACCACGGATTTCGGAAAGAGGTTGAGGCCTTCGTAGGAAATCGCCTCATCCCCGAAGGTGCCGACCTTGGGGTCGTCCATCAGATCGAGGCCGCGCAGGGTGGGTGCCGCGACGATGGCCCCGGCGCTGAAGCCGCCATAGACTAGCGCATCCTGTGCCAGCAACCCGTGGATCACCCCGTCAAAGCCGCTGGCGCGCATCGCGCGGCGCAGCACAAAGGCGTTGCCGCCCAGCACCCAGACCAGCCCGCAGGCCGAAAGCTGATCGTGCAGCCGGATCGGCGAACCGACGTAGTCCCGCAGGTCGAACCAGCCTGCTGGCAGGCCAAGCGCGTGCAGTTCGGCCACCGGGTCGTAGGTCGTCGCGGCATAGACTGCGCGCGCGGCGGCGGGGATGTAGTCCAGCGCATTGCCGATCACGAGCGTGTTGCGCCGCTTGCCGACAAGCCGCACCAGCGTATCAGCATGACGGCCAAGGCGTTGAGAGGATAGATAAAGGCGCATGGTTACAATCCGTTGGAGGCAGGAGTTCACGGACCGGCGTCTGGGTCCGCGCGTTGAAGTCCCGCCGATCCTGCATCCGATCGCGGCGCTGGCAAGTGCAAACCGCACGAAACTGTCGCGACCGAAGGGCAAGTCGCGGCCAGCACGGCATCGTCAGGAAAGCCTCCGCACAGCACGGCCTGCGTCAGCGCACTTTGCATGCGGGCCGCGCGGGGCTATCTCTGGCGTCAACATGAAGGAGGCCAGAGATGTCCGATTACACCCCGCCCGCGGTCTGGACCTGGGACGCCGAGAATGGCGGCCAGTTCGCGAAGACCAACCGCCCCATCGCCGGGGCCACCCATGACAAGGACCTGCCGCGCGGCGATCACCGTTTCCAGCTGCACTCGCTCGCCACGCCGAATGGCGTGAAGGTGACGGTCATGCTGGAGGAATTGCTGGAGGCCGGGCATGCGGGCGCGGAATATGACGCCTGGCCGATCCGCATCGGTGACGGCGATCAGTTCGGATCGGGGTTCGTCTGCATCAATCCGAATTCCAAGATCCCGGCGATGCTGGACACCCAGACCGACACCCGCATCTTCGAGAGCGCGTCGATCCTCCTCTACCTCGCCGAAGAATTCGACGCCTTCCTGCCGAAGGACCGCAAGGCGCGAACCGAGGCCATGAACTGGCTGTTCTGGCTGCAAGGCTCTGCGCCCTACCTTGGCGGCGGGTTCGGGCATTTCTACGCCTATGCACCCGAAAAGTTCGAATACCCGATCAATCGCTTCACGATGGAAGCCAAGCGCCAGCTCGATGTGCTGGACCGCAACCTGGCCGACCGCGAATACCTGAGCGGGTCCGACTATTCCATCGCGGACATGGCGACGGCCCCCTGGTATGGAGCCTTGGTCAAGGGACAGGTTTATGATGCGGCTGCGTTTCTGGACGCCGCCAGCTACACCAACGTCCTGCGCTGGGCCGATACGGTCATGAACCGCCCGGCCTACAAGCGCGGTCGCATGGTGAACCGCCTGTTCGGAGAGCCGTCCGAACAGTTGCACGAACGGCACGCCGCGTCCGATTTCGAGACGCAGACCCAGGACAAGATCGGTAAATCCGAGGGCTAGGCGGAACATCGCCTTCACCGCGGCATTGATGTGCAGACGCCCAAAGAGGATTCTGCAATGCCGACGACCGACGCCCACCCCAAAAACATCACGACCAAGGGGTGGGTTGCGCTGCTCAAACGGGTCTGGACCGAGATCGGCGACGATCATATCGGGTTGATCGCAGCGGGCTGTGCCTTCTACGGACTGCTTGCGATTTTTCCGGGACTGGTCGCCGCCATGGCGCTGGCGGGGCTTTTCACAGACCCCGCCACGATCGTGGACCAGCTTGAAACCCTGACCCGCGTGATCCCGACCGAGGCCGCGCAGATCGTCATCGATCAGGCAAAATCGGTTGCAGGAAGCGACAGCGGCGGGCTGGGGCTGGCGGCGATCTTTGGCCTCGCAACCGCCTTCTATTCCGCAACCAATGGCATGGCGGCACTGATCGAGGGGCTGAACGTCGCCTTCGACGTGACCGAACCGCGCAGCTTCTTTCGGTCCTTCGTCGTCCGGGGCGGCCTGACGCTGGGGCTGATCGCAGGCTTCTTCGGCATTGTGCTGGTACTGGTCGCCTTGCCTATCGTACTGACGTTCCTGCGCCTTCCGACCGACACGGTGTGGTATGTCATGCTGGTACGCTGGCCCGTCGTGCTGATCCTCGTGGCGGCCGGGCTGGCCGTGCTCTACCGCTTCGGCCCGGCGCGGCCAAACCGCCAGTGGCGCTGGATCACCCCGGGGGCAGCATTCGCATGCCTTCTGTGGATCGCGGGATCGGCCGCATTCGGATATTATGTCAGCAACTTCGCAACTTACAACGAGACGTTCGGCGCGTTGGGCGGCGTCATCGTCCTGCTGATGTGGCTGTGGCTGTCCGCTTACATCGTCCTTTTGGGAGCCGAGATCGATGCCGAGATCGAGGCGCAGGCCAAACAGGCTCCGTCCCCCGCCACAGCAGAGGCCGCCAGTGCCGATTCCGATCTGCTGGATGCGGGACACGCCGGCGCGAAACCGGGACAGGCGCAGGACGACCGCACCGAAATGCAGCCGCGCCCGACCGAGCGCAAAGGTGCCCCGCTCTCGTTCGGCGGATTGGCGCTTCTAGCGGGGGCAGTCGTGTTGGCAGGAAAAGGCAAAACCCGGGGCTGATTTACGAATGTTGCGAAATTTCATGACTTCACGACATTTTCTCCTGACCTGTGGTTGACCCTTTCGCGCGGTCCGCCTAGAACATCGTCACGTAAAGGAATCCCGCATGACCACGGACGTACTCATCGTAGGAAGAACGCGCATGGGCCGGTGACGGTTTGACCATAACGGTTCCCCATGCGCCCCCGTCAAACGCGGGGGCTTTTTTGTGCGATACACCCTGCGACGACGACCGCTGACAAGGACTGAAACGATGACAAAGACGATGACTGGCGCAAAGATGGTGGTGCAGGCCCTGATCGATCAGGGCGTGGAGGTCGTGTTCGGCTATCCCGGCGGAGCCGTGCTGCCGATCTATGACGAGATTTTCCAGCAGAACCATATCCAGCACGTCCTTGTCCGTCACGAACAGGGGGCCGTCCATGCCGCCGAAGGCTATGCCCGGTCCACCGGCAAGCCGGGTGTCGCGCTTGTCACCTCTGGCCCCGGTGCGACCAATGCGGTCACCGGCCTGACCGATGCATTGATGGACAGCATCCCGATCATCGTGCTGACGGGTCAGGTGCCGACCTTCATGATCGGAACCGATGCCTTTCAAGAGGCCGATACCGTCGGCATCACCCGCGCCTGCACCAAGCACAACTGGCTGGTGAAGGACACCGACAAGCTGGCCAACACCATTCACGAGGCGTTCCATGTCGCGACCTCGGGTCGGCCCGGTCCGGTTCTGATCGACATTCCCAAGGACGTGCAGTTCGCCAACGGCACTTATTCGGAAAAGGCGAAGCGCCGTTCGCACTACGCGCCCCAGGTGAAGGGCGACATCGCCACGATCACCGAACTGGCCGAGGCAATGGCCCGTGCAAAGCGTCCGGTCTTCTACACAGGCGGCGGCGTCGTGAACTCCGGCCCCGCCGCGTCGCAGTTGTTGCGTGAATTGGTGGAGGCCACGGGCTTTCCGATCACCTCGACGCTGATGGGGCTTGGCTGCTATCCTGCCTCCGGCCCCGCGTGGCTGGGGATGCTGGGGATGCACGGCACCTATGAAGCCAACATGACGATGCACGGCTGCGATCTGCTGATCAACATCGGTGCCCGGTTCGACGACCGCATCACCGGCCGCATCGACGCCTTCAGCCCCAAGTCGCAGAAGGCGCATATCGACATCGACGCGTCCAGCATCAACAAGGTGATCCACGTCGACATGCCGATCCTTGGCGACGTGGCGCATGTGCTGGAGGATCTGCTGAAGGTCTGGAAGGCGCAGGGTCGCCGCACCGAGCGGGAGTCGCTGGCGAAGTGGTGGAAGCAGATCGACGAATGGCGCAAGGTCGATTGCCTTGGTTTCACGCAGGACAGTCCGGTGATCCGGCCGCAATACGCGTT
This sequence comes from Loktanella sp. DJP18, assembly GCF_049310965.1. Taxonomy (NCBI): domain Bacteria; kingdom Pseudomonadati; phylum Pseudomonadota; class Alphaproteobacteria; order Rhodobacterales; family Roseobacteraceae; genus Loktanella; species Loktanella sp. DJP18. Next base: position 10,364 of record NZ_JBMERN010000023.1, read on the forward strand.
GAGCCGGCTTGAGGCGCTGACCAAGGACCACGACCGCTACATCACCACGGAGGTCGGCCAACACCAGATGTGGGCCGCGCAGTACATGGGGTTCGAGGCACCGAACCGCTGGATGACCTCCGGCGGCCTTGGCACGATGGGTTACGGCATGCCCGCTTCGATCGGCGTTCAGATGGCGCACCGTGACGCGCTAGTCATCAACGTGGCAGGCGAAGCGTCATGGCTGATGAACATGCAGGAGATGGGGACGGCGATGCAATATCGACTGCCCGTCAAGCAGTTCATCCTGAACAACGAACGCCTGGGCATGGTCCGCCAGTGGCAGCAACTGCTGCACGGCGAACGCTACAGCCAGTCCTGGTCAGAGGCCCTGCCCGACTTCGTGAAACTGGCCGAGGCCTTTGGTGCCAAGGGCATTCGTTGCGACAATCCGGACGATCTGGACGAAGCGATCAAGGAAATGATCGCCTACGACGGGCCGGTCATCTTTGACTGCCTCGTGGAAAAGCACGAGAACTGCTTTCCCATGATCCCATCGGGCAAGGCGCATAACGAAATGTTGCTGGCCAATGCGCAGGTGCAGGGGTCCATCACGGCCACGGGGGCGGTGCTGGTCTGACCGACGTCCGACCCACGCCCGAAAAGACAAGGATTTGAACATGTCGGCACTGAACATCAAGAAGGGCGCGAGCAGCCACTCCGCCTATGACCTGCGCCCCACCTTCGGGGATACCATCGAACGGCACACGCTGGCCGTGATCGTCGAGAACGAACCGGGCGTGCTGGCGCGCGTCATCGGGCTGTTCGCCGGACGCGGCTACAACATCGAAAGCCTGACCGTGGCCGAGATCGACCACACCGGACATCGGTCGCGCATCACCATCGTCACGGCAGGCACGCCGCAGGTCATCGTCCAGATCAAGGCGCAGCTTGGCCGGATCGTGCCGGTGCATGAGGTGCACGACCTGACGGTCGAAGGCCCGTCCGTCGAACGCGAACTGGCGCTGCTGAAGGTCGCCGGTCAAGGCGACGCGCGGGTCGAGGCACTGCGGCTTGCCGACATCTTTCGCGCCAGCGTGGTCGACAGCACCCTGCAATCCTTCGTGTTCGAGATCACGGGCACACCCGAAAAGATCGACGCCTTCGCGGACCTGATGCGTCCGCTTGGTCTGCAGGAGGTGGCGCGCACCGGGGTCGCAGCCCTCGCGCGCGGGACGCAAAGCCACGTCTGACGCAGTGCCCGTATGCTGCAAGGATTGGCACCATTCCGGTCGGACTCTCAGGGCCGATGCGCCATTCTGACGATCCCCTGTAGCAGCCTGCGGTTCCGATACGCACACCGCAAGCCGCACACGGCGCTACGCTCCGCGAAAGACAGCCTTTTCTGACCCGACGCCCCCCTTGCCCCTGCCCGGCAGCAGCGTCAGACTGTGCGACGAAACCGTCGAGGACCACCAATGCCGCGCAAGATCATCATAGACACGGACCCCGGACAGGACGACGCCGTCGCGATCCTGCTGGCACTGGCGTCTCCGGAACTCGAGGTGATGGGCATCACCGCGGTCGCCGGCAACGTGCCGCTGTCCCTGACCCAGCGCAACGCCAGAATCATCTGCGAACTGGCCGGTCGGTCCGACATGGGGGTCTATGTCGGCTGCGACGCGCCACTCGCGCGCCGGCTGGTGACGGCAGAGCATGTACACGGCAAGACCGGGCTTGACGGGCCGCAGATGGTGGATCCGACGATGCCCTTGCAGTCCAGACATGCGGTCGATTTCATCATCGACACCCTGCGCGGTGCGGCACCCGGCACGGTCACGCTCTGCCCTCTTGGCCCGCTGACCAACATCGCGACCGCCTTTCGCCGCGCGCCCGACATCATCGCCCGCGTGCAGGAGATCGTGTTGATGGGTGGTGCCTATTTTCAGGTCGGAAACATCACGCCCACCGCCGAATTCAACATCTACGTCGACCCCGAAGCTGCCGCCGAGGTATTTGCCGCCGGCGTGCCGCTGGTCGTCATGCCGCTTGACGTCACACACAAGGCGCTTGCGACACAGGCCCGCGTCGACGCCTTTCGCGCCCTTGGCAGCCGCGTGGGCGACATGGTCGCGGAATGGACCAACTTCTTCGAACGGTTCGACAAGGAAAAATACGGCTCGGCCGGGGCACCGCTGCATGATCCCTGTGTGATCGCCTACCTGCTGCAACCGGACCTGTTTACCGGACGGCATGTCAATGTCGTGGTCGAGACGGGCTCTGACCTAACCCTTGGCATGACTGTCGCGGACTGGTGGCGCGTCACGGACCGCGCGCCGAATGCGATGTTCATGGGCGACGTTGACGCCGATGGTTTCTTTGCCTTGCTGACCGCGCGTCTGGCCCGCCTGTGAGTACTGCAATCGCCCTTGCCTCGGCCACCGATGCCGACCGCGTCATGGACCTGATGACGCGCTATCATACGGACGCGGGCCTGCCCCACGACGATGGACATCGCGCCACTGTGGCCGGGCCGTTGCTGGACGGCTCGCCTCTTGGGGCGATCTGGCTGATCGGTCCCAAAAGCAGCCCGCTGGGGTATGTGATGGTGACGTTCGGATGGTCGATGCCGCACGGCGGCATGGTCGGCTGGCTCGAGGAATGCTACATTCGTCCCTCTGTCCGCGGCCGTGGCATCGGGACCGAGGTCCTGCACGCCGTCGCAGTGAACCTGGGCCGCGCCGGGATGAAGGCGATGCACGCGATCCTGCCCCTGGCCGACCCGGACGCCGCCGCGCGCTTTTGCACGCGGGCTGGCTTCCGCGCGGTCCCCGGCGCACGCATAATGACGGACCCGCTATGATTGCCTTCGACAACAGTTTTGCCCGGCTGCTGCCGCAAATGTTCACGCGAATAGGTCCCACGCCCGTGCCTGCGCCACAGATGCTGGCTCACAACGATGCCTTGGCCAGCATGCTGGGGATCGACCCCGACTGGCTGACAACGCGAGAGGCGCTGGCGGTCTTTGCCGGGAACACCAATCCCGCAGGGGCAGCCCCGCTGGCGCAGCTTTATGCCGGCCATCAGTTCGGCAACTGGAACCCGCAACTGGGTGACGGCCGCGCGATCCTGCTAGGCGAGGTCGTGGGCACCGACGGCATACGCCGCGACATCCAGCTGAAGGGGTCCGGCCCGACCCCCTACAGCCGGTCCGGCGACGGTCGCGCCTGGCTGGGTCCGGTGCTGCGGGAATACCTGGTGTCCGAGGCGATGGCGGCGATGGGCGTGCCCACGACCCGCGCCCTTTTTGCCGCCACGACGGGTGAAACCGTTCATCGCGAAACCGCCCTGCCCGGCGCCGTGCTGACCCGCATCGCGCAAAGTCATATCCGCGTCGGCACCTTTCAGGTCCATGCCGCGCGGCAGGACCGGGCTGCGTTGCAGGCCCTGACGGATCATGTGATCGCACGGCATTATTCGCAGGCCGACGGCATCCCCGGACTGCTGGATGCTGTCGTCGCCGCACAGGCCCGGCTGATCGCTCGGTGGATGGGACTAGGTTTCATACACGGCGTGATGAACACCGACAACATGGCCGTCAGCGGAGAGACCATCGACTATGGCCCCTGCGCCTTCATGGACGGCTATGACCCGGCGACGGTTTTCAGCAGCATCGACCGGATGGGGCGGTATGCCTATGCGAACCAGCCGGGCATCGCACTGTGGAACCTTGCCCAGTTCGCGACGGCGTTGATACCGCTGATGCCCGATCAGGACGCCGCGATCGAGGATTTTACAGGTCGCATCAATCGGTTTGGCGATCTTTATCAGGCCGAGTGGGTTTCCGTCTTCGGGGCCAAGATCGGTCTGGCCGATCCCGGTCTGGACGACGCCGACTTGATCCAGACGCTTCTGACCCTGATGGCGCAGGACCGGTTGGATTTCACGAATACCTTCGCGGGACTGAATGGCCCCGACATCGCTTCGCAGTTTTCGGATGCCGCGGGCTTTGCCGACTGGGTTGCCGCATGGCAGACACGCAGGTCCGTTGACCATGCAACGATCATGGCGGCGGCCAATCCCCGGGTGATCCCCCGCAACCACCGGATCGAAGAGGTCATCGTCGCCGCAGTCGCGGGCGATATGGCACCGTTCCACAAGCTTCTTGGCGTCGTGACACAGCCCTTTGCCCCGCTTGACGCCGCCCGCGCGCCCTATGCCGCGCCGCCGACCCCGCAAGAGATCGTGGCCGCAACCTTTTGCGGCACATGAGCGTCTAAGTTTCTTGATAGTGCCCCGCCGGAAGCTCCAGAGCCATCAACCGGACGGGACCCATCGACCTGAATCGAACCCCGCCGCAAGAACCCGGAATGTCGTGCGGGCCCCGCAGGGCCCGCTTCGTTGTTTCAAGATCGGCGCCGTTGGCTATTCGGTAACGACGACGTCCGTCATCACGTCCGGTTCGCCGGTGACGGACCCGTTGGGGCCGTCGCCACGCTTGATCTGGTCGACGATCTCCATGCCCTCGGTCACCTGACCGACGATGGTGTATTGACCGTCCAGGAACGGACCCGGTGCAAACATGATGAAGAATTGGCTGTTGGCCGAATTCGGGTCCTGGCTGCGCGCCATGCCCACGACGCCACGCTCGAAGCTCAGATCGGTGCTGAACTCTGCGGCGATGTCCGGCATCTCGGACCCGCCCGTGCCGGCGCGGGACAGATCAGCGCCCGTCTTGCCGAATTCAACGTCGCCGGTCTGCGCCATGAAGCCGTCGATGACCCGGTGGAACACCACGCCGTCGTAGCCCCCGGCGGCGGCGATCGCCTCGATCTGGGCGGCGTGCTGGGGGGCCGTGTCCTCGAAGAGGTCGACGTGGATGGTGCCGTTGGCCTCGCCCGCGACGGTGATGTCAAGGCCGGTGGCAAAGGCCGGGCCGGCCGCGAGCGTCAAGAGTGCTGCGAGCTTAAACATCTGCGGCCACCTTCATGCTGATCATCCGGTCCGGATTGCGCGGCGGCTCGCCCTTGGCGATGGCATCGACATGGGCCATGCCCTCGATCACCTGGCCATAGACGGTATACTGGCCGTTCAGGAAATCGTTGTCCTTGAAGTTGATGAAGAACTGGCTGTTGGCCGAATTCGGGCTGGACGACCGAGCGGCACCGATCGATCCGCGGGCGTGTGGCACCTTGGAGAATTCGGCAGGCAGGTCCGGCTTGTCCGAACCGCCGGTTCCGGCGCGGGAGGGGGTGTAGTCCTTTTCCATGTTCGCATGTTCCACGTCGCCGGTCTGCGCCATGAAACCGTCGATCACGCGGTGAAAGGCGACGTTGTCGTAGGCCCCGGCGCGGGCTAGTTCCTTCATGCGTTCGACGTGCTTCGGCGCCACGTCCGGCAGCAGCTGGATCACGACGTCGCCATCCTTCAGCGTCATGATGATCGTGTTTTCGGGGTCCTTGATATCGGCCATTGCGGCACCTTTCCTGTGATGAACTTGGGGGTGACATATGGCGAATGGCCCGCGATGCCAAGTCACGCCCGGTTGACGCGGGCGACCCCTTGCCACAGGAATGCGGACAAACAGCGGATGGAGGCCGGGATGGCTTGGAAGACACTCGACGACATGGAACTGGCGGGCAAGCGGGTGCTGGTGCGCGTCGATATCAACGTGCCCGTCGAGGATGGCCGCGTCACCGACACGACCCGCATCGACCGCATCGTGCCGACGGTGAAGGACATCCAGGCCAAGGGCGGTCTGCCCGTCCTTCTGGCACATTTCGACCGGCCAAAGGGCCGCGTCGTGCCGGAGATGTCGTTGAAGCAGATCGTCCCGGCGCTGGAATCCGCCTTGGGGCAGGACGTGATCTTTCTGAACGGCAACTACGGCGAAGGTGTCGCTGGGATGCAGGACGGCGACGTGGCGCTGCTGGAAAACCTGCGTTTCAACCCCGGCGAGGAGGCGAATGACGCAGGTTTCGCCAAGCGTCTTGCGTCGCTGGGCGATGTTTACGTGAACGACGCATTTTCCGCCGCACACCGGGCGCACGCCAGCACGGAGGCGCTGGCGCACCTGTTGCCCGCTTGCGCCGGGCGGCTGATGGCCGAGGAGTTGTCGGCGCTGGACCGCGCGCTGGGATCGCCCGAGCGCCCGGTGGTCGCGGTCGTTGGCGGGGCGAAGGTGTCGACGAAGCTCGATCTGCTGTCGAACCTCGTCGAGAAGGTCGATGTGCTGGTGATCGGCGGCGGCATGGCGAACACATTCCTTGCCGCCAGTGGCATCGATGTGGGCAAAAGCCTGTGCGAGCATGATCTGGCCCAAACCGCCCGTGACATTGCGCAGAAAGCCGCCGACAAAGGGTGTGAAATCCTGCTGCCGCGCGATGTCGTGGTCGCGAGGGAATTTAAGGCGGGTGCCGCCAGCGAGACGGTCAAGACCGAGGATTGCCCGGCGGACGCGATGATCCTGGATGCTGGACCCGATTCCGTCGCCCATATCATGCAGGTTCTGGAGCGGGCGAAAACGCTGGTCTGGAATGGCCCGCTGGGCGCATTCGAGATCGAGCCCTTTGATGCCGCCACCAACGCCGCAGCCAAAGCCGCAGCGCAACTGACCCGCGCTGGCAAACTTGTTTCCGTGGCCGGTGGCGGCGACACGGTTGCAGCGCTGAACAAGGCGGGTGTCGCTGGCGATTTCACCTATGTCAGCACCGCAGGGGGCGCATTCCTGGAATGGATGGAAGGCAAGACCCTGCCCGGCGTGGCGGCACTGGAGAAGTAAAGCGCTGTTTGCGCTACCATTCCCCGCGTTAGCGCAACCAGAATTGTCAACCCCTCGCCCGCTGCCTATGCAAGGGCCGGGGGCGCTGTGCCCCGGCGACAAGGGAGCGACAGGGTGAACAAGGACATGGCAGCGCAGGTGCGTGCGGGCAACGGTTTCATCGCGGCACTGGACCAGAGCGGCGGATCGACCCCCAAGGCGCTGGCGGCCTACGGTGTCACGTCGGACGCCTTTGCGTCTGACACCGAGATGTTCGACCTGATCCACAGCATGCGGGCGCGCATCGTGGCTGCCCCCGCCTTCAACGGCGACAAGGTCGTCGGCGCGATCCTGTTCGAGGATACGATGGATCGGCAATTGGCAGGCGAACCCGCACCAGCGCATCTGTGGAACACGCAGCGGGTCGTGCCATTCCTGAAGATCGACAAGGGGTTGGAGGCTCAAGTGGACGGCGTGCAGCTGATGAAGCCGATGCCCGGACTTGATGCGCTGCTGGACCGGGCGCATGGGCTGGACGTCTTCGGCACCAAGGAACGGTCGGTCATCGGGGCGGCCAATGTTGCGGGGATCGACGCCATCGTCGCCCAGCAATTCGACGTCGGCCGTCAGGTGCTGGCCCACGACATGATGCCGATCCTGGAACCCGAAATCACGATCAGCATCGCGGACAAGGCCGAGGCGGAGGCGCTGCTGCTGGACAGCGTGCTGCGCCATCTCGACACCCTTCCCGAGGGGACCGAGATCATGATCAAGCTGACGCTGCCGGAAACGCCCGGTCATTATCAGCCGCTGGTCGATCATCCCCGGATCATGCGCGTGGTCGCCCTGTCCGGGGGTTACAGCCTGGACGAGGCGACGCGGCGGCTGGCACTGAATCCGGGGATCATTGCCAGTTTCAGCCGCGCCCTGACCGAAGGGCTGTCGGCGCAGCAATCGGACGCCGACTTCGACGCCGCCATCGCGCGCAACATCGACGCAATCCACGCGGCCTCCGTCGCCGGCTGAGTCCTGCAGGCCACGGTCGCGAAAAGTTTCGTGATCGTGGCCGCTCGATCGGTTTGCAGGGTCGGCCCGATGTGGGATGGTCCACCCATGCGCTCCTCCGAGGCGCGATCGAGGCAAGACATGACCGACAGCAATCGTCCCGGACTGGGCACCCTGATCTACTTCCTGCTGACCCTGATGCTTGGGCTTTACTTCACGTTTGCCGCCGTGCAGGGCGATTACGGCCTGTTCAAGCGCGCCGAGGTGGATGCCGAGGCAAAGGTATTACGGCAGGAACTGGCCACACTGAAGGTAGAGGTGGCGAGGATGGAAAACCTGACCCGACGTCTGTCCGACGACTACCTTGATCTGGACTTGCTGGACAGTCAGGCGCGCGACGTGCTGGGCATGGTGCGAACCGACGAGATCGTCATCCAGTAGGGACCGCTGCTGGATTGGCACTAATTCGCCGCATCGCATTGCCTTGCGTCACGGCCCACTCTATCATCGATAACTAGTTTAACGCTAAACTATCTTTCGTTGCGCAGAGGGAGTGACCATGCCGCCGAAGAAACAAGACGCGAGCATTCAGGACTCGGGGGCCAACGTCTCCGCCGAAGAACTGCTGGGCCACTACCGCGAAATGCTGATGATCCGCCGTTTCGAGGAAAAGGCCGGCCAGCTTTACGGCATGGGCCTGATCGGTGGCTTCTGTCACCTCTACATCGGACAGGAAGCGGTCGTCGTTGGCCTGGAAGCCGCCGCCGGCGAAGGCGACAAGCGCGTCACATCCTACCGTGACCACGGTCACATGCTGGCATGCGGCATGGACCCCAAGGGGATCATGGCAGAGCTGACGGGCCGCGAGGGCGGCTTTTCCAAGGGCAAGGGCGGGAGCATGCACATGTTCTCGAAGGAAAAGCATTTCTACGGCGGTCACGGCATCGTCGCGGCGCAGGTGCCGCTTGGCGCGGGTCTGGCCTTCGCCGACAAGTATCTGGGCAACGACCGCGTGACCTTCGCCTATTTTGGTGACGGTGCCGCGAACCAGGGCCAGGTCTACGAGACCTACAACATGGCCGAACTCTGGGACCTGCCGGTGATCTTCGTGATCGAGAACAACCAGTATGCGATGGGCACCTCCGTGCAGCGATCCACCAAGTCGCCGTCCCTGTGGGAACGCGGTGCCGCCTATGGCATCCCCGGCGAGGAGGTCGACGGCATGGACGTGCTGGCGGTCAAGGCCGCAGGCGAAAAGGCCGTCGCGCACTGCCGTGCGGGCAAGGGACCATACATACTTGAAGTAAAAACCTACCGCTATCGCGGCCATTCGATGTCGGACCCGGCCAAGTACCGGACTCGCGAGGAAGTGCAGAAGATGCGCGACGAACGCGACCCGATCGAACAGATCCGCGAGGTTCTGCTGACCGGCAAGCACGCCAGCGAAGACGACCTGAAGGCCATCGACAAGGAGATCAAGGGCATCATCAACGACGCTGCCGAGTTCTCCAAGGAGTCGCCTGAGCCGGGCCTCGACGAGCTCTGGACCGACATCTACGCAACCGAAGTTCCGCAGGAGGCCTGAGCGATGGCAACTGAAATTCTGATGCCCGCCCTGTCCCCCACGATGGAAGAAGGCACGCTGGCGAAATGGCTGGTCAAGGAGGGCGACAAGGTGTCCTCTGGCGACATCCTGGCCGAGATCGAGACCGACAAAGCCACGATGGAATTCGAGGCCGTCGATGAAGGCATCATTGGCAAGATTGTCGTGGCCGAAGGCACCGAGGGCGTGAAGGTCAACGATGTGATCGCCCTGCTGCTCGATGACGGCGAGACGATGGACGACGTCAAGGCCGAGGCGCCCAAGGCGTCTGCCCCGGTTGCTGCCGACAAGGAACAGTCGTCCGAAACGGCCCCTGCCGCGGGCATGTCGCATCCCAAGCCGAAGGCCACCGCAAAGGCCCCGGATTCCAGCCCCGACTGGCCGGAGGGGACCGAGATGAAATCGACGACCGTCCGCGAAGCGTTGCGTGACGCGATGGCCGAGGAAATGCGCCGCGACGACAAGGTTCTGCTGATGGGCGAGGAGGTCGCCGAGTATCAGGGGGCCTACAAGATATCTCAGGGCCTGCTGGACGAATTCGGAGCCAAGCGGATCATCGATACGCCGATCACGGAACACGGCTTTGCCGGCATCGCGGTCGGTGCGGCCTTTGGCGGACTGCGTCCGATCGTGGAATTCATGACCTTCAACTTTGCCATGCAGGCGATGGACCAGATCATCAACTCTGCCGCCAAGACGCTTTACATGTCCGGCGGCCAGATGGGCGCACCGATGGTGTTCCGTGGCCCGAACGGCGCTGCCGCCCGCGTCGGCGCGCAACACAGCCAGGACTATGCCGCGTGGTTCATGCAGGTGCCGGGTCTGAAGGTGTGCATGCCCTACTCTGCTGCCGACGCGAAGGGCCTCATGAAATCCGCGATTCGCGACCCGAACCCGGTGATCTTCCTCGAAAACGAAATCCTTTACGGGCGTTCGTTCGACGTGCCGGTGATGGACGATTTCACCATCCCCTTCGGCAAGGCCAAGATCGAGCGCGCCGGTGACGACGTGTCGATCGTGTCTTTCGGCATCGGCATGACCTACGCCCTGCAAGCCGCCGACAAGCTGGCAGAAGACGGGATCGAGGCCGAGGTGATTAACCTGCGCACCCTGCGCCCGATGGATACCGAAACGATCCTGAATTCCGTCAAGAAGACCAACCGCTGCGTCACCGTCGAGGAAGGCTGGCCGCAAGGCAGCGTGGGCAGCTACATTTCGTCGGTCATCATGCAGGAAGCATTCGACTATCTGGACGCGCCGGTCATCAACTGCACCGGCAAGGACGTGCCGATGCCCTATGCCGCGAACCTGGAAAAGCTGGCGCTGACGACCACCGCCGAGGTGATCGAAGCCGTCCGCAAGGTCACCTACAAGTAAGGAACAGCGCGATGCCCACGGAAATCCTGATGCCCGCACTGTCCCCCACGATGGAGGAAGGCACGCTGGCGAAATGGCTGGTCAAGGAGGGGGACACCGTCGCCTCCGGCGACCTGCTGGCCGAGATCGAGACCGACAAGGCCACGATGGAATTCGAAGCCGTCGATGAAGGCGTGATCGGCAAGCTGATGGTCGCCGAAGGCACCGAAGGCGTGAAGGTCAATGCCGTCATCGCTGTTCTGCTGGAGGAAGGCGAGAGCATGGACGATGCCGAAGCCACCCCCAAGGACGCCACCCCGGAAAAGGCCGAAAAGGCCGACCAGAAGGCGGCACCCGCCAAAGGCTATGGCAACGACGGCGACGCGGCCCAGCAGGACAAGGACCACGACTTCAAGGCGGGCGACAAGGCTGACCAAAAGGCCGCCAAACCCGCCACGAACGCCGCCGGCGACCGCATCTTCGCGTCTCCCCTCGCCCGGCGGATCGCCGCGGACAAAGGGCTTGATCTTGCGGAGGTGACCGGCACCGGCCCGCGCGGCCGCATCGTGAAGGCGGACGTGGAGGGGGCTTCTGCCCAGCCGAAGGCCGCAGCTCAGCCTGCAAAGGCCGACGCACCGAAGACGGATGCACCGAAAGCTGCAGCGATGGCTTCTGGCCCGTCCACCGATCAGGTCATCAAGATGTATGACGGCCGTCCCTTCGAAGAGGTCAAGCTGGATGGAATGCGCAAGACCATCGCCGCGCGCCTGACCGAGGCCAAGCAGTCCGTGCCGCATTTCTATCTGCGTCGCGACATTCTGCTCGACGATTTGATGAAGTTCCGTGCCCAACTCAACAAACAGCTCGAAGCGCGAGGTGTGAAGCTGTCGGTCAACGACTTCATCATCAAGGCCTGCGCGCTGGCCCTGCAACAGGTGCCGGAAGCGAACGCCGTCTGGGCCGGTGACCGCACGCTGAAGTTCAGGAAATCGGACGTGGCCGTCGCCGTCGCCATCGAAGGTGGCTTGTTCACACCAGTCCTTCGGGATGCAGAGATGAAATCGCTCTCGGCGCTGTCTGCCGAGATGAAGGACCTGGCCACCCGCGCCCGCGACCGCAAGCTGGCCCCTGCGGAATATCAGGGCGGCAGCTTTGCGATCAGCAATCTGGGCATGTTCGGGATCGACAATTTTGATGCAATTATCAATCCGCCACACTCTGCAATTCTTGCCGTCGGCGCGGGCGTCAAGAAGCCGGTCGTCGGCAAGGACGGCGAACTGACCGTCGGCATGGTGATGTCCGTCACGCTGTCCGTCGATCACCGGGTCATCGACGGCGCGCTTGGGGCCAATCTGCTGCAAGCGATCAAGGAAAACCTTGAAAGCCCGATGACGATGCTGGCCTGACGCAAGGCCCATATCGCGTGAAAAAAGGCTCCCCATGTGGGGAGCCTTCAACACCGAGCGCCGGTGTTTTCGTCTGTTCAGTCTTCCGTCAAAAGGATGTGGTTCATCGACAGCGCCGGCTGGGCACAGCCGGCCTCACCCACGATCTTGGCCGGGACGCCGGCCACCGTCTTCATCGGCGGCACGTCATGCAGCACCACCGAACCGGCCGCAATCCGACTGCAATGACCAACCGTGATATTGCCAAGGACCTTGGCCCCGGCCCCGATCAGGACGCCGTTGCCAATCGTCGGATGCCGCTTCTCTTCCTGCTTGCCGGTGCCGCCAAGTGTCACCGAATGCAACATAGAGACATTGTCGCCCACGACCGCGGTTTCCCCAACCACCACGGAATGGGCATGGTCGATCATCAGACCCTTGCCGATCTTCGCAGCAGGATGAATGTCGACGCCAAAGACTTCTGACACCCGCATCTGAACAAAATAGGCCAGGTCCGCCTGACCGTCCTGCCACAGCCAGTGGCTTAGGCGGTAGGCCTGCACCGCCTGATAGCCCTTGAAGAACATCAGCGGCTGCATCAGGCGATGACAGGCTGGGTCGCGGTCCATCGTCGCAACCAGATCGGCGCGGGCGGCCTGCACCAGATCCGGGTCTTTCGCATAGGCCTCATCGGCGACGTCACGGATGGTCTGGGCCGACATCTCGGTCGACTCGAGCTTCATCGCGATCCGGTAGCCAAGTGCATCCTCGAACCGGTCATGTTGCAGCAGCCCCCCATGGAACATCGCACCCAACGACGGGGCATCTGCTATGGCATCACGCGCCTCTTGGCCGATGCGATCCCAGACAGGGTCGATGCTGCGAAGGTTCGCTCTTGTCTTTGCCATCGTCGTCATCCCCAACCGGACGTGTATTCCGAACATATAGCGTACCAGCGGAAAAATCAAAAGGGGACGGATGCGCCAATGCGGTCAGGATGCATCCCAAGGCGTTGCGATATGCGGCGTCGCATCTGCTTGGCCTCACGGGCTGTGCGCAGGCACATGCCGCCGCCGCCAGCGTGCCATCGCCCCAGATGACATGCCGCCGAAACGATCGCTTGCGATAGCGATCCGCGAGGCTGGCACCAGCGACGATAGCCACCGCCGCTGTCGCCCGGTCGTCGACCGGCAGCGCCAGCAAGGTCCGCGTCGCGATGTCGAGATCGGTCAGATGAAGGGGGCGCATCAACCACCGATCTCTTTTGACACGAAGGGTCCCGTGCCGTAGCGCGCCGAAAGCTGCGCCACGTGCACCACATAGGTCGTGCCGACCCCGTCAGCCAGACGCATCGCCGCACTATAGGTCCAGACCGCGTCCGACACCGTCTCTTCGCGCCGGATCACGTCGCCCTGCCGCACTTGAACGACATAGCGCTCGGCTTCTTCACCCAACGGCACATCCCCCCGGCCCCAGATATCACCGTCGATTCTCGTCTGCCTGATCCAGCTAAAGCGCATGTCATCACCAGTAGCCGTCGCCGCGATGTGAACGACGGGATAAGGACGCAGGCCATTGCCCATGAACGTGTGAACCGCGTGGCGATAACTCCGGTCGGTGACGGGTCGTTTTACCGGACCATAGCGGAAATGCCGGGTGCGCCCCCGCGCCGCCGAAGGAATCGTGATCTGCGACTGCCGTCCGTCCATGATGACAATCCGTGATCCCACCGGCCAGATATCGCGGATCATGGCCGATGACCCGCGCTGGCCACGCAGCAACTCTGTCAGATCGTAGATGCGGATTTCCGTCAACTGCGCCTGTGCGAATTGCACGATCTCCCAGTCATCGACCGATCCGTCACCGATCGCCAGGACGTTTGTACCCGCCAGCACGGCTTCCGGATCGACAGCACTCAACGCGCCGCTGAACAGCTTCACGCGCAAGACCTGCCGGTCCCAAAGCCCGGTCCGACCGCGCTTAAACGGAGCCATCAGCGTCCCGATCACGCCGCGAACGCGCAGCACCTCTTGCAGGATATAACCGTTGTCCTGCGCAGCACTGAACAGGGCGACGCCGCCCGTCCAAGGGTTGGATGTCGCGGCAAAATAGGGTTCATGCTCCACCTCGTCGCCCCGCAGCAGAGGCAGGTCCAGAAACAGTCCCGCAACCGGCGTCGGTGCCACATAGGGGGTCAGGTGCGCGCCTTCCTCGAACCGCTGCTGCGGCAGATAGATTTCCGGATCGACACGGGTCGCGTCTACCAGACGCAGTCCAGCCTCCTCGATCCGGTCGATGCAATAAAGGCCCGAGATATCGCCGTCCATCACGTCGATCACATCGCCCGCACCCAGATCGGCCTGCGACGGCGGCAGCGCCAGCGTCAGGCCATCGCGCGCGACAGCAGCCTCGTTAATTCACTGCGCCGCCAGCCGTGCTCCTTCGCCCCGCGTCAGGCCCAATGCAAATTCGCTGCGAGTCACGCCATGGGTCTCGCCCGTCGGATGGATCGCCTCCGCGACCGCGACCTCGTAGTCCCCCTCGGAGTCGACAAATCCGATCTGAACCCGCCCCTCGACCTCCGCTTCCGGCTGCCGTGTGTGGACGATGTCTGCGGCGCGCTCCGGGTCCTGGGCCAGGTCCTCTCGGCCCAGACTGCGCACGGCCAGTCCGGTGCGGTTGGTGAACACCAGCCGACCGTCACGTTCGGCAACGTCGATGCCGTAGGCCAGCAACAACGGCTGCAACTGGGACCGTGCCGATCCGATGTCATCCAGGACATAACCCCGCACCACGCCGTAAAGGCGCGAGACGTCGACAGCCGCAACCCCGGCGGTGCTGCAGATTTCGGCGACCACGCCTGCCAGGGTCCGCGACGTCGCCCGCCCGTTCAGCCAATGGCCGCGCATGTAGTTGTCGCCGTCCGACCAAAGCCCGGCGTTCGCGGGAAAGAACGGATAGGGACGCGCGTCCCAGCACCACACGTGCATCCGGTCGCGGACCAGCATCGGGCCGTCATAGTCGGGGTGGGTCGCCGTCGGATTATTGGCCCCGACGTCGAAATGCCGATAGATTGCCCGCAGATATTGCATCTGCATGAAGTCGTCCCGGCTTCCGTTCGAATAGAACGGCAGCAGGCTTTCCGACGATTTCGGATCAAGGAACTTGTTCGGTTGATTGGTGCCCTTGTCGATGGCGGCGCATCCGAATTCGGTGAACCAGAACGGCTTGCTCTGAGGCACCCACGCGGTCTTGGCCGCGATCCGCTCGCCGTTGACCCGGTTGTGGTGATCGTTGCTCCACCAGCCCCTCAGGTCCTTGCAGCGCCAGACCCAGGGCTCGCCGTCGCCATCGGTGATCGGCGTGCGGATCTGCGCCGCCCGTGCTTCGGGAGAGTGGTAGTACCAGTCGAACCCTTCGCCGCCTGCCACGTTGCCGGCCAGATAATCCAGATTGTAGATCGAACCGAAGGCCACATCCGCATGGGTCTGCCCGTCCCGCCAGTCCGAAAGCGGCATGTAGTTGTCGATCCCGATGAAGTCGATGTTCTGGTCCGCCCACAGCGGATCGAGGTGGAAGTATTTGTCCCCTGTCCCCGCAGGCTGATAACCGTGATATTCCGACCAGTCGGCCGCATAGCCGATCTTGCAATCCGGTCCCAGGATCGCGCGGACCTCGCCCGCAAGGGTACGCAGGGCTGCGACCGCAGGAAACGTGTCTCCCGGTCCGCGGATTTGTGTCAGCGCCACCATTTCCGACCCGATGCAGAAGGCACCGACGCCGCCTGCCGCCTTGCACAGATGCGCATAGTGCAGGATGAACCGACGGTATCGCCACTCGGCTGGCCCGGCATACCGCACCGTCTCGCCCTCAATCGCAAAGAAGGAAGGCTGGGCCGTTCCCATGAAATCCGCCACCTGCGACACCGCGGCCGCAGTCTGGTCCGCAGACCCATCCACGCCCGGCGCGACCGACAGCGTGACCCGCCCGCGCCACGGCAGTTTCGGCTGGCCGGGCTGTCCGGTATAGGGATCAGGCAGCGTATTGCCCGGCATCTGGTCCATCAGAATGAATGGATAGAACATCGGGCTCAGGCCCTTCGCCTTCAGCGCCCGGATCGCCTCGATGACGGCTGCATCCGCAGGCGTCCCGCCATAGACAGGCCGATCCTCCAACCGCGGCACAAGGCCTGCCTCTGCGCGACCGATGTCCGCGACGCGCCACGGCATCGGGTCGCCGTCGACGCCCCGCTGCTCGACCAGCGGTTTGACGTCACACGACCCGCAGCGCAGATCGTTGCCAAACCACGACACAACAAGGCTGACCGATCCGCATGCGGGCAGCTCCTCGTTCAATGCGGCAATTGAGCTGCTGAAATCCGTGACACCGCTCGGCGAATTGACGTTGATCGCGATTTCCTCGCCATACCCCACCTGCAGGTTCACCTGCGTCGTCGCCAGCGCATACTCGCCCATGCCGGGGATCAAGGCAACGCCCCGCACCTGCCGCGCAATATCGGCAAGATCGTTGAGAGTGCCCGGTTCCGCCGGGCGCATCACCTCGAAGGTGAACTGCGGCACGCGGTTACCGAACTGGTCCAGCGGCAGATCCTCGAACACGACATAGGCCGTGCCACGAAATGCGGGCGCATGGTCCACGCCTTCCACGGCAGCGACCTTGGGATCGGGCGATTGAGTTTCTGTCCCGTGATAGACACGCATGTTCAGCGCCTGCACCGACACTTCCTCGCCATCCGCCCAGACCCGCCCGACCCGGGCAATTTCGCCTTCGCAAAGGGCAACGGCCAGGCTGACGGTGTAGCCATACTGCGTCGATGTCGGTTGCGGCCCCGCTCCCTTGCCGCCGCCGGTCGTCGTCTCGGTCTCAGAGAAGCGGCTCACCCAGATCACATGGCCACCAATGCGCATACGACCGTGAAGACGCGCAATCGCGGCACCCTCCCCGGTGCCAGTCAGGCGAAAGCGGTCGACACGGCCCACCGCGACGGCCTCGCTGCCGGCACCAAGGATCCTCTGGTCGATGACCCGCCCCACCACTGCGCCTGCGGCACGGCCAACGGTAACCATCGAAAGCCCCATAAGCGATCCGCCGATGGACCCGCCCAGCGCCATGCCTGCGGCCGATAGAACCAGCGTTGCCATGAGTTATCCTTTCTGAAATTCGAAACGTGCCACGATGCGGCGCTTCCAGGGGTCCGAAAGAGGGCTTTCGACGACACCGTGCCGACTGTAGGCATGGACGAAGGCCGGTGCGCTGCCGATTGCCGAAATCACCCCGAGATGCTTGGCCACTGCCCCGTCGCGCATGCGGAACAGCAAGACTTGACCCGGCTTGACCGGACCGTCATCCGCCGCTGTCATATGGTGTCGGGCAGCGGCCCAAAGCACCTCCTCGCCCTGTGGCTCCGACCAGTCATCGGCATAACGCGGGATGACCGTCGGCTCGTCACCGTGCAGGCTGCGCCAGATGCCCCGGATCAATCCAAGGCAGTCGCAACCCGCCCCCTTGACCGAGGCCTGGTGCCCATAGGGCGTGCCGATCCACGAACGCGCCTCTGCCACGAGATGCATCATCGCCGCACACTCCCGCCGTCATTTGCCCCGTCGTTGCGCGGCACGGCCGTCATCCAGTCGTCGGTCGGCATGTCGGGAAAGCCGCGAAAATTGACCAGATTTCCGAATTTCACGCGACAGGTTTCAGCGCGGCGGTCACAGCCCGCGACCAGCCGCACGGTATCGCCGGGTTGCAGATCCGCACGCAACGCCTGCCACAGGACGACCCGCTGCTGACCGTTCCGGGTCCGATCCTCCTTGATGCCGGCCACGATGCCTGCCGCGGCACCGGATGTGACCTCGAACTGCCCCTGCTCGAACCACCGGTCCTTGAACCCGGCGCTGGCAAAGACGACCTCGCGTCGCGCGGTCTGCCCAAGGACCGGCAGCGTGATCGCGTAAGACGGGTCCTGCACGTCGAACTTGCAGCGCGCATCGCCCAGCACGGCCGAACAGGTCCGCAGAAAGGTCCTGCCCGTGGGCTGGTTCAGCACGTCCGTCAGTCCGCGCAACTCGACCAGAAATTGACCCGCCTGCCGCGTGATCTCTCCAATCTGGCCCCGGAATCTTAGTTGCCGCTGATTGACGTCATCCCAGCGAACCAGCCAGTTCTGAACTTTCGCCCCGTCGAAACGACCGGCAACGATATCGTCCTCTGCAATCACGTCCGATTGCAGCAATCCCATCGCTTCCGAATTGTCGACCGCAAGACCGGTGCTCAGCGCCAGTGCGCGCGCCGTCATGCCACTATCCGCCAGAAAGTCCATACCGTCGAAGGACAGCGCTCGGTCATGGTCGGTAAAGCCGAAAGTCACGCCGTCCGTTCTGGTGATCGCCCAGCACTGGCAGACATGCGTCGCCCCTTCCTTCACGTGCGCGAATAGGCCCGCGGCGGTCATATCCGCACCTCGACCACCGGCACGCTGGGGGCCTGACCCGCCTGAAAGCTCGACACAGACGTCTCGATCCGGTCCGTGTCGAACCTGACCGGCACGTCGAATTCATAGCCGGCGGTCACGATGGCCCCGATGTCGGGTGCGCGATCGAAGGTCACCAGCCCGGTCGCGACATCCAATGCAAAGTCGATGCCTTCCTGCACCTCGTCGCCCCCGATCGCGATCCTGACCGACCCGGCGACAGGCTTGGTGATCGGCCTGACATATTCGTGGGCACCGCTGACATACAGCTTCACAAGCGGGACGACTTTCGTCGTCTCGTCACCGACAGCGATCTTCTGGTCAAGCGGCTCCGGCTTCTTCGATGGCACGCACGACTTGAAGTCGCCCCAATCCTTCCAGCGAAATCCGTGCAACTGCCCTTCGCGCGCCTCGAAGAACGCGGTCAGTTGCGCGATGTCGTCCAGTGACCGCATCCCGACACCGGCATCGAACCGTCGGCGCGAATGCCGCCAAGGCGTGTTGCGCTCCTCATAGCCGTTGGTCAGCGTGACGATGTCGGTGCGCCGCTCTGGCCCACCCGTCGCGCCAAAGCTCAGATTGGCCGGAAAGCGAATATCGTGAAATGCCATCGGTCTGATCCCTTACCGGTTCCGTTGTCCGCGCCCCAGCAGGCGACCCATCTGGGCGGCGATCTGGCTTTGGCTGCGTTGAAAGCTCTGTGCGTCCGGTGTGGTCACATGCATCGTGACATTCACCGTCTGCCCGCCGCCGCCGCGAACGCCCAACCGCCCATCGGCACCTCGTGCAAGCGGCATGATCGCTTCCGGCCCTGCTTCGCCCATCAGGCCGGTGCCGCCGCGCATTCCGAAATGCGTGGGGCTGCTGACAACCCCGCCCTTGGCAAAAGGCATCACGCGCCCCTGGCTGAAGGGGGCGCCGTCCGCGAACGGCATCGCGCCCGACACCGCTGCGTTGATCCCGTCCGCCAGCAGGCCACCCGCCTGTTTCATGATCGGGTTGATCGCTGCCGCATAGGCCGTGTCGACCATCGACTTCGCGACGCTGCCCAGGGCGTCCGACAACGACTTGCCGTCAAAGATCAGCCCGTCGAAGGCCTTGCGCAATCCGCCCGCAAATCCCCGCTCAAGGTTGCCTAGGTCGCGCGTCGTCTCGCCCAGCGTGGTCTGCATGTCGCGCAGCGCCGCGTCGAATGTGGCGGCCATCGCCGCCGTGTCCCCAAGCGCGCGTTCAAGTGCTGCGGCGTTTGCGTCCAGTCCGTCGATCTGGTCCAACTCGTTCATGCCTCATGCTCCCTCTTCGGGGCGTCGGGAAACGCCCGCATCAATTCGTCCAGTTCGTTGCGCCCCAGCGGGCGCTCTGTCGCACTTTGTCCCAGCATCAGCGCCAGCTCTGCCGGCGTCAGTCGCCAGAACTGGTCGGGCGTCAGCCGCAGGCCATGCAGGCCCGCCCGCATCAGCCCGGCCCAGTCCAGCGCCCGCGTCATTGCGGTGGGGTAAAGGCGAGGGCCAGCAATTCCGCCGCCACCCGCGCCGCATGTGCCGGACCGCCGGCCAGATCCGCGCTCAGCAGATCCGCAGCTTCACCGCGCCAGCCACCGCCACGCAGGCCCGCCACCAGCAGCGCAAGCACGTCGCGCCCGCGGTAACGGCCCGCCTCGAACCGCTCGACCAGATCGACCAGCGATCCCGCATCCAGCGCCGCCTCAAGCTCTGCCAGCGCGCCCAGCGTCAGCTTCGCTGCATGCGGCACGCCGTCGATGGTGACGCGAACCTCTCCTGCCAGCGGGTTGACCATCAGATCGCCGCGACGAATGTGATCTGACCGGCACTGGACAGCGACAGTTCATAGGTCGCCTCGCCGTCGAACGTGCCCGCATACTCGATGGAGGTGATCTGGAACGGCCCTTCGACCGTGCCGAACGCCGGGATGATCACCTGGAAATCAGGCGTTTCGCCGTCGAAAAACACCTGCCGCATCCGCTCGTCCGTCGCCTCGTCGCGGAACACGCCAGACCCCGAGATACTTGCCGTCTTCACACCGGCCCCCGCCAGCAATTCACGCCAGCCGCCCGCGCTCTCCAGGCTGGTCACGTCCACGCTTTCCGCGTTGAAACTGATGCGGGATGCCCGCAGGCCTGCCGCGCTCTCGAACAGGCCGTCGCCGGTCATGTCCACCTTGACCAGAAGGTCCTTGCCGCTCTGTGCTGCCATTGTCATCGCTCCTTGGCTTTAAGATTGTGGGGCATCGTCGTTGACGGGCGTCAGTCGTCCGACAGACGCGCCCGAAAGATCAGGTCGATCCGGCGGGTGCCGCCGGTGCCGACGCGCGCCGCAGCGGCCTTGTGAAAGCGCAGGCTCAGCACCCGGCCCCGGGCCAGCGTCAGCGGATTTGCCGCAAGCGCGTCACTGACCGCCGCCGCCGCCGACTTTGCCACGGCAAAGCCCGACTGATCCGTTACGACGGAAATCGTGACCTCGTGGACCGCACCCTGACCGTCCGCATCAGAGGCATCGCGCACCTTCTCGGGACCCAGCGCCACATAAAGGCCGGGCACCTCGCCCGGCGGCAGCGCGTCGAAGATCGCCGTGCCGACCAGCGCGGTCAGCGCCGCGTCGGCCGTCAACTGCGCAAAGATGGCCGCCTGCAAGGCGTTTGACATCGCATAGCTCATGCCGCGACCTCCTCTTGGGCGTGACAGATCAGAAACCGCGCAAGGCTGTCGCGCTCTGTCACCGCAAGGATGGAATAAATTCGAACCCCCTCACGAAACCGTTGCCCTGCCCCCGGTCGGGCATCGGACCCGACAGGTGCCGCGCGCACCGTGATCTTCAACGGCACCCGGCTCAGCGCCAGCGCGTTTGCCCCGCGCTCGGTGCCGGTGCCGGGCGTGATCTCGGCCCAAAGTGTGCCAAGCGCCTGCCAGACCGTGGCGTAGCCGCCCGACTGATCGGGGGTGCGCACCGCGTGTTCCAGCATCAGCTTGCGGTTCAGCAGGGGCAGGCTCATGGCCGCCCCCCCATGAACAGGCGCACCGTCCGGTAGCGCTCGATCAACGCGGACACGCTGAACGGCATGCTGGACCCGTGCAGCGCAGTTGCGCTGCGATATTCGTAGAAATGCGCCGCCAGCAGCATCACCGCCTGTGCCAGATCGGCAGGCAGATCGGACCAGTCAGGCCCATAGCCCGCCAGAAGCTCGACATCGACACGCCCGCCCCGCGGCACCGCCGGCAAGGTCGCACCGACCGCGATCAGGGCGGGACGCTGCTGATCCGGTTCCAGCGTGTAACGCTCGGTCGCGACCGGGATCGCTGTGCCGTTGCGGTCGATCTGGACGACAGCCCCGATGGCGCTGACAGGCGCAAGCGGCAGCGGTTGCCGGTCGACCTCGCGCCACTTCGTCACGCTCCAGCGAAACTCCCGCTCCAGCAATATCTTGCCGGTGCGCGCTTCGATCGACGCAAGGGCGGCACGCAGGAATGCGGCAAGTGTTTCATCCTGCAGACCGTCGTCGGCGAATCCCGACCCCAGCCGCAGATGGTCCTTGAACCCCGCCACCGGAAGTGCGGCAGGCGGCACGCTGCTCAGTTCGACTAACATCATGGAAATTCTCCGCAATTCCTGTGGCCTATGGGTCGGGTCGGGTCCGGGCGCGCCACCTGCCCGCATTGCTCGGACGGAAGTGAGCAGCTGGACAACACGGGCCTTGCCACGTGGCAACGCACCCGGGTTTCCGCGCCGCGATTGCCTCCCCAGGCACGCGGCGCGGATCAGGGTCAGGCGGCGCTGAACTTCAGCAGCTTGATCGCCGCAAAGTCGCTGACCGTGCCGCCAACGCGCTTGGTGGCGTAGAACAGGACGTGCGGCTTGGCGCTGAAGGGGTCGCGCAGCACGCGCAGGTCGGGACGCTCGGCCACGGTATAGCCCGCGCCGAAGTCACCGAAGGCGATCGGTGTCGTGTTGATACCCGCGTCAGGCATGTCCTCGGCGATCAGCACCGGATAGCCCAGCAGACGCGCCGGCTCACCGGACGCCAGACCGTCGGACCACAAGAAGCGGCCGTCGGCGTCCTTCAGCTTGCGCACGGACCCGGCCGTGCGCGAGTTCATGACGAACACGGCACCTGCGCGGTATTCCGCACCCAGACCGTAGACTAGATCGATCATCGCATCGGTGTTGCCCAACTCGCCGGCGACGCCGGTCGGGATGTAGCCGATATTGCCCCAGGCCCAGACGTCGTTGTCCACGGTCGGATAGGCCAGGATGCCCTTCGGCTTGTCGATGCCGTCACCAATGACAAAAGCCGCGGCTTCGGATCGCGCGAACTTGTCGGCGATGCGCTGCGCCAGCCAGCCCTCGATGTCGAAGGCAGCGTCGTCCAGCAGGCGCTGGCTGGCCTTCGGCAACGCCGACAGCTCATGCAGCGGAATGGTGATGCGGTCGATGACCGGGGTGTCGGTCTCGGATTGAGAGGCCGTCTCGGTCGCCCACCCGGCCCCCATCTCGGTGTGATCGACCAGCACGTCATAGGACGTGGCGTCCACGTTCACCACGTTGGCGACGGCACGGATGCTGGCGGTCGTCGACAGTGTCGACTTGATCGTATCGGCGGTCTGCGGGTCGACCAGATATCCGCCGTCGCCGGACACGACCGTGGACAGGCCCTTGCCTTCCAGCGTCAGGCCGCGCAGGACGTCATCATCGCCAGACCGCAGATAGGCGGCGAACGCCTTCTGGTGCGGCGCTTCGGTCTCTGCCGCAAGGGCAAGCGCGGGGCGGTTCATCATCATCGTCTTGCGGTCCAGCTTGTTCATGCGGTCGTCCTGTCTTTGCAAGGTGGCGGAAATGCCGGTGGAAAAAGTCTTGAATTCGCTCACGAATCCGCTGATCGCGGTCCGCAGCTCCTCGGCCGGAGACAAAGCCTCTCCGGTCCGAGACACTGTCTCGGGGTTCGACATCGGGGTCCTCTTTCGGGGTTGGTGCGGCTGCGATCAGCCCTGACGCATTGCGCTGACCGCGTCGGTAAACACCAAAGCCAGTGCGCGCAGCGCCTGTTCGCCCGGATCATCGGCCTTGGCCGCGAAACGCGCATCGGGAAGCATCGGAAAGGTCACAAGCGACACCTCCCACAGCTCCAGCTCGGACAAGAGCCGTCCGCCCTTGTCATCCTTCGTGGCCCGCAACGTGCGGTAACCGATGAACAATCCGTCGATGGCACCAGCCTCGATCAGCGCAGCGGCCTCGCGACCGCGGGCGACGTCGGTCAGGATGCGGCCCTTGACCCACAGGCCGCGCGCATCCTCGCGCACCTCGTCCCAGACGCCGATGGGCTGGGCAGGATCGTGCTGCCACAGCATCTTGACCGTCCGGCCCTTAGACGCGAGCGCCGCCAATGACGCCGCATAGGCCCCGCGCGCAACCCGGTCGCCCCCCTGGTCCTTCATCTCGAACAACGAGGCGTAGCCGCTGATCTCGCTGCCATCGGTCACGGTCAGACCGGTCTCCGGCTGACAGAACTTGTGTTCCAATGTCATTATCGTTCCCTTCAGTGACACGTTATTGGCTTGCCAGACGGTTCAGCACTTCAAGCACCAGCAGGCCGGTGGCCCCACAGACAAGCCCCCAGACCTGCCATTCCAGCCGCCGCATCAGTCGCTCGATCCCCGACAGCCGCGCATTGATCTGACCATGCCAGACCTCCGCCGGTGCAGGCTTCGGCTCCGCGCGCGGCGCGACCCTCAGCGATACGATCTTCTCGCGCATCACTCGACCTCCTGCGCGGGCAGTCCCAGCAGACGCCGCTTCTCGGCATCCGTCAGGAATGTCGCCTCCGCCACGCGCCGCCACTGGCTGTCGCGTTCGCTCGACAGCGCCGCGATCTGATCGAGGTCGGGGCGGATATCCAGCCGCTCGCCGGTAAAGTCCGACAACCAGTCCGCAATCGCGCTCGTCACGCGGGTCGCCAGCGGCAACACCGTCAGGCGATAAAAGGCGCGGTTCGCTTCCTGGTAATTCGCGTAGGTTGCATCGCCCGGTATCCCCAGCAGCATCGGCGGCACGCCGAAGGCAATCGCGATCTCGCGCGCAGCGGCCTCCTTGGTCTTCTGGAACTCCATGTCGGACGGAGAAAACCCCATCGGCTTCCAGTCAAGGCCGCCTTCCAGCAGCATTGGCCGCCCCGCATTGCGCGCGCCCTGATGCTGGCTCTCCATCTCGTCCACCAGCCGGTTGTATTGGTCGTTGCTTAGCTGGCTCTGGCCATCCGTGCCGCGATAGACGATGGCACCGGACGGGCGCGCCGCATTGTCCAGCAGAGCCTTCGACCAGGCGCTTGCGGAATTGTGGACATCGACCGCATTCGCAGCCGCCTGCATCGGGCTGAAGCCGTAGTGATCGTCCTGCGGGTGAAAGCTCTTGATGTGACAGACCGGGCTGACCTCGCCCACCACGTCGAAACGATGATTGCGCCCGCCGACCGTGTATTCATAGGCAGCGGGCCAGCCATCGGGACCGGGGATCAGTCGCATCCGGTCCGACCGCAGCACGTGCATTTCGACCGGCAGCCCTTCGTCGGCAACGCCCTCCAGATAAGCGTTTCCGCTCAGCAGAAGCTGGCCATAGACCGCTTCCAGCAGCTCCGCCGTGCCCTGCGCCCCGTTGGGCCGGGCCAGCAGGTCCAGGACCGGATGCGTGTCGTACCGCTGCTGGCGATCCTGCACCACCAACGCCAAGGCGCTGGCCGCCTCTGCGATCAGCTTGACGGCGCGAAAGCCGATGGGATTTGCCAGAAATCCCGTCCGCGTCAGCGACGACGTGTCGCGTGCCGACCAGACCGCGCGACCGTGGCTCGCGAAGGCGACCAGCGGACCGGCGGCAGAGGCCTTCGTCTCGGGCACCGCCTCGCCCTTCACGCCACCCTTGCCGAAGAATTCAAACATTGCGCACTCCCTGGTTCCGCCGCACTTCGTCGTTCCAATGAGGGGAGTTGTGACAGTCAGGTCTGAACGTTTCCCGTCCCCACCGCCCGGGCGGCAAGGACAGGACGCAACACCCCTAAAGGCTGCGCATGCGCGGCGCGTGCCAGCCCTGCGCCGGACCGATCATCAACTCATGCAACGCCCAGACCAGCGCATCGACACGGTCCGGCGAACCCGACCCCATGAAGCCGCCCGTGGTCATCAGGCACATCTGGTCCTCCAGCGTGCCCAACCCGCGCACATGCCGCACACGGCCCTGTTCATAGAGCGCCGCGACCGGCTCTGCGCGGGCGGCCTTGCCTTTGGTCGCCGTCACCTTGCGATAGGGGACCAGCGGGTCGACCTGCCGCACGATGGCCTCGACCATGTCGCCGCCCTGATTGACTTCGGCCACCAGCCTGTCGGCATTGTGTCGCCGCACCGCCGCCACCGCAGCCCGCGCCCATTCCAGCGGAGACGCCGCCTGCACCGTCGCGTCCTCCAGCACATAGGCCCGCCAGGCTTGCGGCGGTCCCTGCATGACGACGCCGGCCACGACGATGCCGCAGGCGTCCGACCCCTTGTGACCGGTCGTCGGCGGGTCCACGGCCACGATGATGCGGTCCAGATCGGGGACCGAATTGACCAGCGCCTCCTCCAGCCCGGTGCTGGACCACAGCGCCCCCGGTGCATCCGACAGCAATACGCCATCCAGTTCCTGCCGGCCTTGCCGCGTCCCGCCAAAGCGGCGCTGAACTTCCTCCAGAAACGCGGGCGCAAGGTTCGCCGCGTTCTCGAAGGTTGTCGCATGGGTGACGACCGTGCTGCGCCGCTCCAGCATCTCGCGCAGCACCGGCACATTGCGCGGCGTCGTCGTGATGCAGGCGCGCGGATGCCGCCCAAGGCGCAACCCGAATTCCACCATGTCCCAGGTGTTGCGCCCCTGCTTCCATTTCGCCAACTCATCGGCCCAGACGGCATCGAACTGCGGTCCGCGCAGCGCCTCCGGGTCAAAGGCCGAATACAGCGTCGCCACCGCGCCATTCGGCCAGCGCAGCATCTTGCGCCCCGCGATCCAATCGGGCCGCCGGTCATCCGGCGCGCAGGCCATGATCCCGCTGTCGCCAAAGACCATCACCTCCCGCGCCTGATCGTAGGTCTCGCCGATGATCGCCACCCGCCGTGCCTGGCCGTTCGCGCGCGGCGTCGGCCCTTCGACCATCGCGCGCACCCATTCGGACCCGGCCCGTGTCTTGCCAGCCCCTCGCCCGCCAAGGATCACCCAGGACCGCCAATCTCCCGAAGGAGGCAGTTGGTGCGGCATCGCCCAGAAATCAAACAGATGTGGCAGGGCCCTGATCTGCCGATCCGTCAGCGCCGCCAGAAACGCTGCCTGAACCTGCGGCGTCGCGGATGCGATCAAGCGCGCGCCCGATCTCGCGCCGGATTGCGTCATGGTCGATATCGGCATCGTCCGAACCTGTTCCGAATTTTTCAATGAAGCTTTCCTCGGCTTTCAGAAGTTGAACGTGGATGGCCTGCAAATCGGACAGCTTTGCGACATGCGCCTTGGACGGCAGTCCGCCGTCCCTACCGATCTGGTCCAGTTGCCGCAGAAAGGTGCATTTCAGGGCCTCGAAAAACCCCGCCAGCTCGCGCACCCGCGCAAGCGCCATCGCGCGCCCGACAGGGCCCGGCTCGTCGTCAGTCTGTGTCATGAAAATCATGCCTGTCCGGTGGCTTCCGTGACAGTCGAGAGATCGGCCCGTCATGCCCTGTTCAGGGGAAAGGCATGACGGAACGTGTCTTCCAGCTCCCCGCAAATCCTGCGGGGAAAGTCTTAAGATTGGCGCGTCAGATCCGCACGGTCCGGTGAAGAACCCGCGAAGGGCCTAGTCGTTGTCGCTTTCCGCCTGCTGCGCCTCGATCGCGCGCCATGCCGCCACGTTGCGGTTGTGGTCGTCCAGATTGGTCGCAAAGGCATGGCCACCGCTGCCGTCCGCCACGAAGAAGACGAAATCCGTGGAATCGGGGTTCAACGCTGCCTCGATGCTGGCACGCCCCGGATTGGCAATCGGCGTCGGCGGCAGGCCGGGAATGACATAGGTATTCCAGGGCGTCTCCGCGTCCAATTCGCTGCGCCGCAGCCCGCGCCCCAGGATACCCTCGCCCTTCGTCACGCCGTAGATCACCGCAGGATCGGTCTGCAATCGCATTCCCCGTTCCATTCGGTTGACAAAGACGCTGGCGACCTGACGCCGTTCCGTGGGCACGCCGGTTTCCTTCTCGACGAGCGAGGCCAGGATCAGCGCCTCCTCCGGCGTCTCGACCGGCAACCCATCCGCCCGCGCGGCCCAGGCATCGGCCAGGATTTGCGCCTGTGCCGCCTGCATCTGCGCGATGATCGCCGCGCGATCGTCACCGGGCTGGAATTCATAACTGTCGGGGGCGAGCATCCCCTCCGGCGGGGTCTCGGCAATCGTGCCGTCCAGAATGTCGATCTCGCGCAGCGCGTTGGCGATCTGCCAGCTTGTCACACCCTCGGCCACGGCGAGGCGGTAACGGGTGTCGGCCTGTTCCTTGACCGTCTCATACGCGGCCGGGGCCGCGTCGACCGCAGGATCGAACTCCGCCACTTCCGTAAAGCTGCTCGTCGCCGGGTCAAGCTCTCGCACCTGCACGAGATTGCGGCGCACGCCGACGCGGTAGACGACTTCGGTGCCGCAGGTGCTTTGCCCGCTGCTGGTCACGATCCCCACGATCTGCTGCATCGACGCCTGTTCCGGCACCAGAAAGCTGCCGGCTTTCAGGTCACCCGCCAGGTCGGAATAGTCCGCCCCCATGCGAAAGATCGCGCCGGAACTGACAGCACCCTGTTCCTCCAACTGCTGGCTGACGCGCCGCATGGTCGACCCCGATTCCACCTGCACGCAGATGCCCTGCGCCAATGGGCCAGGGGCCTTGTAGGCCTGCGTCCCCCAGACGATGACACCGGCCAGCAGGAACAGCGCCACGATCAGGAAGGTGATCCCGTTGGCCGCAACATGCCGCCACATCAGCGCAGCTTTCCCAGCACCAGACTGGCGTTCGTTCCGCCGAAACCGAAAGAGTTCGACAGAGCGATATCGATCTTGCGCGCGCGCTTGCCGGTCCCGCACAGATCGATCGCCGTCTCGCAATCGACATTCTCGAGGTTGATGGTCGGTGGGGCCACCTGATCGCGGATCGCGAGGATGCTGAAGATCGCCTCGATCGCGCCGGCGGCACCCAGCAGATGACCCGTCATCGATTTGGTCGACGACATCGACAACTTTGCCGCGGCCTCCGGTCCGACCATACGTTCCACGGCACCCAGTTCGATGGTATCGGCCATCGTGGATGTGCCATGCGCATTCACATAGTCGATATCCTGCGGTGTGAGGCCCGCGTTGCGGCAGGCCGCACGCATCGCACGCTCAGCACCCTCGTGGTCAGGGGGCGGTGCGGTGATGTGATAGGCATCGCCGGACAAGCCATAGCCCAGCACTTCGGCATAGATCTTCGCGCCCCGAGCTTTCGCATGCTCAAGCTCTTCCAGCACCACGATCCCGGCACCTTCACCCATGACGAACCCGTCGCGGTCCGTGTCCCAGGGCCGGCTCGCCTTGGTGGGATCGTCGGCATATTTCGTCGACAGCGCCTTGCAGGCATTGAACCCGGCGATCCCGATCTTGCAGATCGCAGCCTCAGCGCCCCCCGCGACCATCACGTCCGCATCGCCGTGCTGGATCAGGCGGCTTGCGTCGCCGATGGCATGCGCGCCCGTCGAACAGGCGGTGACGACCGAATGGTTCGGCCCGCGAAATCCGTAACGGATCGACACCTGACCGGAAATCAGGTTGATCAGCGCGCCGGGCACAAAGAACGGCGACACGCGCCGCGGTCCCTTCTCCTCCATCATCACGGCGGTATTGGCGATGGAGTTCAGGCCCCCGATCCCCGACCCGATCAGCACCCCCGTGCGTTCCTGATCCTCGCGCTCCGTCGGCATCCAGCCTGAATCCTCGACCGCCTGCTGTGCCGCTGCCATTCCGAACAGGATGAAGGTGTCGACCTTGCGCTGCTCTTTCGGCTCCATGTATCTGTCGGGGTTGAAGGTACCATCGCTGCCGTCGCCCAGCGGCACTTCGCAGGCATAGGTGGTGACAAGCCCTTCGGGATCGAACCCGGTGATCGGCCTGGCTCCGGACCGCCCCTCCAGAATGCGCGACCAGCTGGCCTCCACCCCGTCGGCCAGCGGCGTGACAAGTCCCAGTCCCGTAACGACGACACGGCGCATCTTTCGTCCCTTCAACATCTGAATTGCGGCCCTGATACCGCAGGGTCGTCCACGGGGGCAAGAGGTCTGCGCCAATCGGTGCCCGCGCGACAGGGACCCGCCGCCTTGCGATGGCCCGCACCGAGGCTTATCCCTGTCTCGGCGTTCACCGCCGATGCAGGAGGCCGACCATGACCATCACCCACGAAGACGAGCTTGATGCCCTCAAGGCCATCGGCCGCATCGTCGCCAACACGATGCAGGCAATGGCAAAGGCCCTCGAGCCGGGCATGACGACCCGCGACCTCGACGACATCGGCCGCGCCCTGCTCGACCATGCCGGTGCCACCTCTGCGCCAGAGGCGACCTACGACTTTCCCGGTGCCACCTGCATCAGCGTGAACGAGGAAATCGCCCACGGCATCCCCGGTGACCGCATCATTCAGGCTGGCGATCTGGTGAACATCGACGTGTCGGCGTCGAAGGACGGCTACTTTGCCGATACGGGTGCCACGTTCTGCGTCAAGGATGTCACCGCCGCCCAGCGCAGGCTGTGTCACGACGGCCGCCGCGCCATGCAGATCGGCATCGCACAGGTCGCCAGCGGCAAGCCCATCGCCGGGATTGGCCGCGCCATCGGTCGCTTTGCCGCACGCGGTGGCTACACCCTGATCCGCAATCTCGCCAGTCACGGCGTCGGTCGCGCCCTGCACGAATATCCAGAGGAAATCGCGACTTGGCCCACCCGCCGCGAAACGCGCCGCATGCAGCGCGGCCTCGTGCTGACGGTAGAGCCTTTTCTGTCCACCGGCGGTCATTGGGCATTGAATGGCGATGACGACTGGACGCTTTACAGCAATCCGCCCGCTCCGGTCGTGCAATACGAACACACCGTCGTCGCGACCGATCGCGGTCCGCTGATCGTCACACACCCCGGCTGAAACGCAAAACGGCCCCCGCACATGCAGGGGCCGTTTCAACTCGGACGACGACAGGATCGCCGGACCGGGCTGCGCCTTACAGCGCGCCCTTGATGAACTTCACGGCGTCGCCAAAGGTCTGGATCGTCTCGGCGGCATCGTCGGGGATCTCGATCCCGAACTCTTCCTCGAAAGCCATGACCAGTTCCACGGTGTCAAGGCTGTCGGCGCCAAGGTCGTCGATGAACGACGCGCTTTCGACGACTTTGTCCTCTTCCACACCAAGGTGCTCCACAACGATCTTGCGTACGCGGTCTTCGACGTCGCTCATGAACAATTCCTCACGTTCCTGATGGGCCAGTGCCTGATGGCTGAAACCCGGTTGTTGAACCGACCGCCGAAGGGGCCCGTCCGTTGCTGCGTGGCCTATAACAGAGATTTGTGCACGCGCAAACGCTTTCACAAATCCCCGACGCGGACCCGCCTCAAAGCATGGCCATTCCGCCATTCACATGCAAGGTCGTGCCCGTGACATAGGCCGCTTCCTTGCTGGAAAGATAAAGCACCGCAGCCGCGATTTCCTCCGCCTCGCCCATGCGGCCCGCCGGAATCTGCCCCAGGATGCCGCCCTTCTGATCGTCGTTCAGCTTGTCGGTCATCGCCGTCGCGATGAACCCCGGTGCGACGCAGTTCACGGTGATGCCCCGGCTCGCGACCTCGTAGGCGATGGACTTGCTCATGCCGACCATGCCCGCCTTGGACGCCGCATAATTTGCCTGCCCTGGATTGCCCGTTGCCCCGACGATGGACGAGATGTTGACGATCCG
The DNA here is from genome assembly GCF_049310965.1 of Loktanella sp. DJP18. Lineage (NCBI taxonomy): Bacteria > Pseudomonadati > Pseudomonadota > Alphaproteobacteria > Rhodobacterales > Roseobacteraceae > Loktanella > Loktanella sp. DJP18. Next base: position 41,944 of record NZ_JBMERN010000023.1, read on the forward strand.
CCCCCAGCGCGCCTTCATCATGCCCCGGATCGCACCCTTGCACAGGCGCATTGTGCTGGTCAGGTTGACCTCCAGCACGCTCGACCATTCGTCGTCGGACATCCGCATGAACAGGTTGTCCTTGGTGATGCCCGCGTTGTTCACGAGGATATCAAGGCTCCCCATCGCCTCCACCGCCTGCTTGGGCAGCGCGTTTACCGCCTCTGCATCCGACAGGTTGCAGGGCAGCACATGGACCCGGTCGCCCAGTTCCCTTGCCAGCGCCTCCAGCGGTTCAACCCGCGTGCCGGACAGGCCGACCGTGGCCCCGGCTCCGTGCAGCGCAGTCGCAATCGCCCCCCCGATCCCGCCGGATGCCCCGGTGATCAGCGCCGTCTTTCCTGTCAGATCGAACATCATGCGTCTCCCTTGATGGCGGCGGCGACGGCCACGGCCTCTGCGGCGGTGCCGACATTCGCCGTCGCCGCCTCTTTCTCGATGCGCCGGATCATGCCCGACAGGGCCTTTCCAGCGCCGATTTCCACGAACGACGTCACACCCTGCGCCGCCATCCAGTCCACGGACGAGGCCCAGCGCACCCGGCCCGCAACCTGTTCCACCAACTGTCGCCGGATCTGATCGGGATCGGTGACCGCCTCTGCCGTCACGTTCGCGACCAGCGGCACCGCTGGGGCCTGCATCGCCACAGCCTCCAAGGCATCGCGCATCACTTCGGCTGCCGGTTGCATCAAGGCACAGTGGAACGGGGCGGACACCGGCAGCATCAGCGCCCGCTTTGCTCCCGCCGCCTTTGCCAGCACGGCCGCCCGTTCGACGGCGGCGACGTGGCCAGAGATCACGTTCTGCGCCGGATCGTTCTCGTTTGCCAACTGGCAGACGTCGCCCTGTGCCGCATCTTCCGCGATCTGCGCCACGGTCGCCGCGTCCAGCCCAAGGATCGCGGCCATCGCGCCCACGCCCGCCGGCACCGCCTGCTGCATCGCGTCACCCCTGATGCGCAGCAGCCGCGCGCAATCCGCAATCCCGACCGCCCCTGCGACGGCAAGCGCGGAGTATTCGCCCAGCGAATGACCGGCCACGAAATCAGCGTCCGTCAACAAGATCCCCTCGGCCTCCAGCGCCCGCATCGCCGCCAGCGATGCCGCCATCAGCGCGGGCTGCGCATTGCGGGTCAGGGTCAGCGTCTCGATGGAGCCGCCGAAGATCAGCGTCGACAACGGTTCTCCCAAAGCGTCGTCGACCTCGTCGAATACCGCGCGTGCCGCGGGATAGGCGTTTGCGAGGTCCTGCCCCATGCCGATGGCCTGGGCGCCCTGCCCCGGAAAAACGAATGCCCGCATGAATGTCCCCCGTCTTGCGTGTTCGGGCCTTGATCTAGCCCGCGGGGCCCTGTCGCACAATGCCTCTGCAACAATGCGAATTGTGGGACGGCCCGCCGCGCGTTAGCTGTGCGCTCAGGCCCATGAAGGACGCGCCATGACCCAACCGACGACCTACGGCACCGTGACCAAGCTGTTTCACTGGCTCACCGCCGCCCTGATCCTCGCGATCATTCCGCTCGGCATCATCGCCTCCGACATGGCATATGACACGAACGCCCAACTTGCGCAAAAGGCGCTGCTCTTCTCGCTGCACAAGACGCTGGGTGTCACCGTGTTCATCGTGGCCTTGCTGCGCATCCTCTGGGCGCTGGGTCACGCCAAGCCCGGCCCCCTGCACCCCGAACGCAAGGCCGAGACGCTGCTGGCCGAGACCGTGCACTGGTTGCTCTACACGGCCCTCGTCATCACCCCTCTGACCGGCTGGATCGGCCATGCGGCGACGACCGGCTTCGCACCGATCTGGTGGCCCTTCGGCCAGTCCCTGCCCTTCGTGCCCAAGTCCGAGGCCGTGTCGCATCTGTTCGCCAGCCTGCACTGGGTCTTTGGCAAGGTGATGATCGCGGCACTGATCCTGCACATCGCAGGGGCCATCAAGCACGCCGTCATCGACCGTGACGCCACCCTGCGGCGCATGTGGTTCGGCAGAGTATCCGGCCCCGAGACAGGCTATCACCGCACCCCCGTCGCGGCCCCGCTGATGGCTGCCCTGATCGTCGTCGTCAGCGGCGGCGTGGCACTGGCATTGTCCGGTGGCACCGAAGAACGGCAAGCGACGGCGGCGCTTGAACAGGTCGCATCGGACTGGACCGTCCAGGACGGCACGCTTGGTATCACCGTCACGCAATTCGGCAATACCGTCCAAGGGAGTTTTGCCGACTGGACCGCCGCCATCGCCTTCAACCCCGACGCCGAAGGGAAGGCAGGTCAAGTCGACGTCACAGTTGCCATCGGTTCGTTGACGCTGGGATCGGTGACCGATCAGGCGATGGGCGCCGACTTCTTCAACGTTGCCGACTTCCCGACGGCAACCTTCAGTGCTCCGATCAAAAAGACGACCGACGGCTACATCGCCGAAGGCACTTTGACGCTCAAGGGCCAGACCGCGCCCATCTCCCTGCCTTTCACCCTTGCGCTCGACGGCGACACGGCGACCATGCAGGGCAGCACGACGCTGAACCGGATGGACTACGCCATCGGCACCAGCATGGGCGACGAAAGCAACCTCGCGTTCGATGTCGCCGTTGACGTGGCACTGACCGCCACCCGCGCCGACTGACCTATCAGGACCACAGGTGCCGGACCTGCCGCCCGTCGCGCGGCAGGTCCTGAAACGTCTCCAGCCCGTCGAAATTGTCGATGGGCATCGCCGCCACCGCCTCGGGGTCCGCCAATCGCACGTTCACGGCAATCCTGCGCCGCCCGTCGGCACCGGCCGACAGACTGCGCCAATAGGCTACGCAGCCGCAGGTCGGACAGAAGTGAAACCCGATTCCGCCATTATCGCGCAGATAGGCCGTGGTCGGGCCGGATACGGTGATCCCCTCGCCCTCCCAGTCGTAGGCCCACAATGCACTGTAGCGGCGGCAGACGGTGCAGTTGCACGCCGTCGCCCCCTCCTCGCAGCGGGTGACGCGGTAGGTCACCGCCCCGCAATGACATGCACCGTCAAACTCCATCGCAGCTCCCGGTTTTCCACGATCATGCCACAGCGCGCCGCACCGGACACGCAAAAGCCGCGCCGGGTTGCCCCGACGCGGCTGGTCTGTCGCAAGAGTGGGTGGCTTATTCGGCCTTCATCGCCTCGACCGAGATCGCGACGTTCACTTCGTCGCTGATGAAGGGCGCGAACATGCCCAGGTTGTACTCCGACCGCAGCAGGGTGACGGTCGCGTCGAACCCGGCCCAAGGCTTGCCTTCCATCGGGTGGTCGCCGACCTGGTTCAGCTTAGCATCCAGCACGACCGACTTGGTGACGTCGTTCAGGGTCAGGTCGCCGGTGATGTTGGCGGTGTCCTCGCCCGTGACCTCGATCGCGGTGGACTGGAACGTCACCATCTCGCTGTCGTCGGTCGCGTCGAAAAAGTCGGGAGACATGAAATGCTCGAACCGGGCTTCCCAGCCGGTCAGCATGGTGCGCACCGGAAACGACACGCTGACCGACGACGCGGCCGGATCTTCCTGGTCGAACTGGATCTCGCCCTCGAAGCCCGAGAACATGCCCGTCCCGGTCGAAAAACCGAGGTGGTTGTAGTCGAACACGATCTGGCTATGGCTGGGGTCGAGCGTGTAGGCTTCGGGCGCGGCAAAGGCCGGTGCGGCCATCAGTGACAGGACGGCTGCGGTCGCGAGGCTGGTCTTCATGGTCGGGTCTCTCCGGTCTGTGTTACATCGGGACCCAGATGCCTCTCGGAACCCCGGTGAACAATCCGGCAAAATCGAACATGCGCTGCGCGGCGATCAGTCGACCTCGCGGTTGATGATCAGATCGCGCCCCATGCGGTCACGCAGCCGCGCCATTTCCGGTTCCTGACCACTTGCGACCGTCATCGTGCGGGCCGTGTTGAAATAGCGCAAGACCAGCGACGGCTTGCCGCCTTCGGGCCGCGTGATGAAGACGCTCCCGATGCTGTCAAAACCGTAGCGGGCCAGGACCGTGATCGCACCGGTGCGATTGCGGACGACTTCACGCACCTCGCCGTTCATGGTGTCCACCTCGATCTGGATCAGCGTGCCGCGGCTGGCGAACCACATCAGGGCCGAACCGATCGCGCTGACGACGATCATCACCGGAATGCGGAACAGCAGGTCCGCCCCCTCGGTCATCGCCAGAAGCGTGACCGCGACGGCCAGGAACGTGGCACCGCCGATCATCGCGGCAGATTGAAGAACGACCATGCGCAGCGGCGCACTGCCTTGCGGTACCACGCGGTAACCCCAGTAGGTTTCTTCCAGCACATAGCCGCGATCGGGCACGGACGGGCGACGCGGCCGGAATGTATTCGCTGTACGTAGATCGGGAATGTCGGTCATGACACAAACCTCCTGTGGTTGTCGCCGGCGCGTTCCTGGACAATCAAGCGGCGCATCGCGGCGAAACCGTGGCAGCGTTAAGGTTTTGTTAAGCGTTTGCAGGCCTGACGCGAACGGCTTGCGCCACGCAGGCGTCTGTGTATAAGCGGCCCACTTCCGCGTTTGTGATGAACTGCGCAGTCTCTCGTGGTCGGGGTGCGGAAGTCTTGTCTGCCCCGTCCTATGAAATGCGTCGATAGAAAAGAAAAGGAACGCCATGCCGCTTTACGAGCATGTGATGATTGCGCGTCAGGACCTGTCCAACACGCAAGCAGAAGCCCTCATCGAACACTTCGGTGCCGTGCTGTCGGACAACGACGGCAAGCTGGTCGACAGCGAGTACTGGGGCGTCAAGACGATGGCCTACAAGATCAACAAGAACCGCAAGGGCCACTATGCCTTTCTGCGTTCGGATGCACCTGCGTCCGCCGTGCAGGAAATGGAACGCCTGATGCGCCTGCATGAAGACGTGATGCGCGTCCTGACCATCAAGGTCGATGCCCACGCCGAGCTGCCGTCTGTGCAGATGCAGAAACGCGACGAACGCGACACCCGTCGCGAGCGCCGCTAGGCCACATCAGGAAAGGACCATAAATCATGGCAACCAAACCGTTTTTCCGCCGTCGCAAGTCCGATCCGTTCGAGGGTGAAGGCGCCCCCGAGATCGACTACAAGGACACGCGCACACTGCAGCGCTACGTCTCCGAGCGTGGCAAGATCGTCCCCGCCCGCATCACCGCCGTCGGTGCCAAGAACCAGCGCAAGCTCGCCCAGGCGATCAAGCGCGCGCGGTTCCTGGCCCTACTGCCCTACGCCGTGAAGTAAGGAGCAAACCCATGCAAATCATTCTTCTGGAACGTGTGGCCAAGCTGGGCCAGATGGGCGAAGTCGTGACCGTCAAGGACGGCTATGCCCGCAACTTCCTGCTGCCGCAGGGCAAGGGGCTGCGCGTCAACCCTGCCAACCTCGCCCGTTTCGAGGCCGAGAAGGCCGCACTCGAGGCGCGCAATGCCGAAACCCGCGCCGGTGCGCAGGCCGAGGCCGACAAGATCGACGGCGCATCCTTCGTCGTGATTCGCTCCGCTTCCGATGCCGGTTCGCTTTACGGCTCCGTCACCCCGCGTGACGTGTCCGACGCCGCCGCCGAGAACGGCTACAAGGTCGACCGTAACCAGGTCGTCCTGCAAGGGCCGATCAAGGAACTGGGTCTGCACGACGTGATCCTGAACCTGCACCCCGAGGTCGAAGCGACGATCACTCTGAACGTTGCCCGCTCCAAGGAAGAGGCAGAGCTTCAGGCCTCCGGCAAGTCGATCCAGGAACTGGCCGCGGAAGAAGAAGCCGCCGCCGAGTTCGAGATCCAGGAACTGTTCGACGATCTCGGTGCCGCTGGCAACGATGAGGACGCGCAGCAGCGCCGCGCCGACGCCGAGTAATCGGACCGTCTGACTCGTGAAAGGCCGCCCCACCGTGGGCGGCCTTTTTCATTTCGGAAACCGGGAATGAACCAAACCCCTGTCGGAGGCATTGTCTGCCAAAGGAGAACACCATGCCCTCATCCGAAAACAAGGTCGCCATCGTCATCGGTGGCAGCGCCGGCGTCGGCCGTGCCGTCGTCGATGCCCTGCGCGCGCGCGGCTACGCCGTCGGCGTCGTCGCCCGCGGCCGCATGCGGCTCGACGAACTCGAACAGATCGGCGTCGCGACCTACGGTGCCGACGCCGGCGACGCTGCACAGCTGGATGCCGCCACCGACCACCTCGCGGACCGCCTCGGGCGGCCCGATGTCTGGGTCAACTGCGCGATGGCCACCAGTTTCTCGGCCTTCAAGGACACCCCGGCCGAGGATTTCGAACGGATCATTCGCACCACCCTGATGGGTCAAGTCAACGGCACCCGCGCCGCCCTGCGCCATATGATCCGCGGCAATATCGTGAACATCGGTTCCGGCCTCGCCTACCGCGCCGTGCCGTTGCAATCCGCCTATTGCGCGGCCAAGCATGCGATCAACGGCTTCACCGCCTCCGTCCGGTCAGAGCTGATCGCGGAACAGTCCCCCATCCATCTATCCCTCGTGCAGTTGCCCGCGATGAACACGCCGCAGTTCGACTGGGCCCGCAGCCGGCTGTCGCAACAGCCGCAACCGGCCCCGCCCGTCTATGCGCCACAAGTCGCGGCCGATGCCGTCCTGCGCGCCATCGACACGAATGCGCGCGAGCTTTTCGTGGGAAAATCGGTGCTGAAACTGGTCTTCGGCCAGTTCCTTCTTCCTGACCACCTCGACAACCGCATGTCCCGTGACGGGATCAGCGGGCAGAAATCCGACCGCCCGGCACACGGCGTGCAGACCGGCAACCTGTATGAACCCGTCGAATACCCCACGAGCGCCGCAGGCTCCTACGGTAAAGACGCTGCCGACAGCGGCGTGATCGTCGACGCAGACCGCGCGCGCAAGGCGGCCTTTTTCGGGGTGCCGCTGCTGACCCTCGCCGCCGGTGTCCTGCTGGGCCAACTCGGACGATCCGCCCGTCAGCGGCGCATTGCGCAAGACCGCCCGGCCCGCCTGCCACGATCCTTTGGCGACGACACCTATCCCCGGTAGCACCTTGCAGACCTGCCGCGCCTTGACGGACGCGGCAGGTCATGAATTGACCATGTGATCAAATTTTAACTGATCCAGCGCAGCCTTCCGCCGATTTGCGGACTGCTGTCGTGACATCGTCATGGGTGGGTCGCAGACTGGCGGCACAGAATCCCTTTCGTGAAAGCGTGCCGCCATGCCCCTCACCCTGTCCCGCCGGTCTTTTCTGGCCTCCACCGCCGGTTTCATCGCCCTGCATCCCTTCTCGGCCCGCGCCCAGGCCAATCAGGTCCACCTGCGTCTGATGGAAACCACAGACCTGCACGTCCACGTTTTCCCTTACGACTACTATGCCGACAAGCCCGTCGACACGGTTGGCCTTGCCCGCACTGCCGCGATCATCGAAAGCACCCGCGCCGAATCGACCAATTCGCTGCTGCTCGACAATGGCGACTTCCTCCAGGGCAATCCGATGGGCGACTACATCGCCTATGAACGCGGCATGAAGGACGGCGACATGCACCCGGTCATCGCCGCGATGAACACCCTCGGCTTCGACGCCTCGACGCTGGGCAACCACGAGTTCAACTACGGCCTCGACTTCCTGACCAAATCTCTGGCCGGGGCCAACTACCCCGTCGTCAGCGCCAATGTGGTGAAAACCATGGGTGCCACCGCAACCGAAGATGAGACGCTGGTCCCGCCCTACATCATCATCGACCGCGAACTGACCGACGGCGCGGGCGAGACGCATCCCATCAAGATCGGCCTGATCGGCTTCGTGCCTCCACAGATCATGAACTGGGACCGCCAGCACCTTGAAGGCAACGTCCAGACCCGCGACATCGTGGCGACAGCACAGGCCTACGTGCCGCAGATGAAAGAGGAAGGCGCGCAGATCATCATCGCGCTGTCCCACTCCGGCATTGGCGCGGCCGAAGCCGAGGATGGCATGGAAAATGCCTCCGTTCCCCTTGCCGGGGTCGACGGCATCGACGCCGTGATGACCGGTCACAGCCACCTCGTCTTTCCCTCATCCTCCTACGAGGGATTCGCAGGCGTCGACCTGGCCGCCGGCACGCTGATGGGCAAGCCCGCCGTCATGGGCGGGTTCTGGGGCAGCCACATGGGCCTGATCGACCTGATGCTGGAACGCGACGGAGACCAGTGGCGGATCGTCAGCCACACCTCCGAAGCGCGCCCAATCTCCGAGCGTGCCGAGGACGGCACCGTCACGGCGCTGGTTGAAAGCGACCAGAAGGTGCTGGACGCCGCACAGGCAGAGCATGACGCGACACTGGAATACGTGCGCCGCGCGGTCGGCACGACCGACGCCCCGCTTTACAGCTACTTCGCGCTGGTGGCCGACGATCCCTCCGTCCAGATCGTGTCGAATGCCCAGACGTGGTACATCGAACAGATGATGCAAGGCACGGTAAACGAAGGGCTTCCCATCCTGTCCGCTGCTGCGCCCTTCAAGGCCGGCGGCCGTCAGGGGCCAGAGTATTACACGGACGTGCCCGCGGGCGACGTGGCGATCAGGAACGTGGCCGACCTCTACCTCTATCCCAACACGGTCCGCGCGGTGAAGATCACCGGCGCGCAGGTGAAGGACTGGCTGGAACGGTCTGCCGGCATGTTCAACCAGATCCAGGCCGGCGCGCAGGATGCGCCGCTGCTGAACCCCGACTTCCCCAGCTACAACTTCGACGTCATCGACGGCGTGACCTATCGGATCGACCTGAGTCAGCCCTCGAAATACGACAGCGACGGCAACGTCGTCGCAGCGGACGCCAACCGCATCACCGACCTCATGTATCAGGGCCAGCCCATCGACCCGGCGCAGGACTTCATCGTGGCCACCAACAACTACCGCGCGGGCGGCGGCGGCACGTTCCCCGGCGCCGATGGCAGCACCATCGTGTTCGAGGGGCCGGACACCAACCGCGACGTCATCGTGCGCTACATCGTCGACCAGGGCACGATCAGCCCGAACGCCGATGCCAACTGGTCGTTCAAACCGATGCCCGGCACTACGGCCCTGTTTGAGACGGGTCCGAACGCAGCGCAATACGCCGAAACCATCGAAAGCGTCGAACTGCAGCCCGCCGGTGAAACTCCCGAAGGCTTCGCGCTGTATCGCATGATCCTGTGACCCGACCGGGCCGCACGCATCTGCCGTGCGGCCCTAACCGGCGTAAGTGACCAGACGTACCGTCGCGCGGCACGCGCCGCCGTCCGGCGTGCCGATCCAGATCATCAGCGGACCGCTGCCAGGATGGCGCAGCATGATCCGGGGCTGCCCCGGACCGCGGCCACTGTCGTCGTGATACCAATCCCCGTCCGCTGTCCGCACCAGAAGCCCGGTCGGACAGGTGGCGTCCGATGTGATCTCCATCGCAAGGCCAAGCATGCCGCCCAGATCCGCGGTCATGCTCGGTGCGTCGGGGAACAACATCGCGGGCACATCCGGCAAGGTAACGGATGGGCAGGTATCCAACGCGGAGTTACCGCCGGCCAACGCACGCCGCATCGTCCCCATTCGCAGCGCCGCGCCATTCGTGCGCACCTGCACGGTCGCATTCATATCGGGATTCGGGCAGGCCCAGACCACCGTGGCCGGCGCGGTCAGCAGGATCGACAACAAAACAGTCAGCAAACGCGACATGATGGGACCAGACCAAAGCGAGAAGGATGCGGCGGCAGCCGTTTGACCCATGCATCTGACATGTTCCGATTTGCCCCGGATGCAACCGTCAAAACGAAAAATGGCACCCCCGCCGAGGGGCGCCATTTCGACGTCGCATGTCTGAAGCGCAGACTTACTCTTCGCTTTCCAGCGCTTCGACGGCCTTCTGCAGGTCTTCCTTGCTGACGTCCTTCTCGGTCACATCGGCCTTGTCGAAGATGTGGTCGACGACCTTGTCCTCGAACAGCGGGGCCTGCAATTGCTGGCGGAACTGCGCGTTCTGCTGCACGAATTCAAAGAACTGACGTTCCTGACCCGGATACTGCCGCGCCTGGTTCATGACCGCCTGCGTCATTTCCTGATCCGACACCTTCACCTCGGCGCGCTGGCCGATGTCGGCCAGCAGCAGACCCAGCTTCACGCGACGCTTGGCAAGCGACATATGCTCGTCGGTCGGGTTGATTTCCGGGTGATCGTGACCCTGCACGTCGGGATTGTCCTCGTGCCACAGCTGGTGCGCGATCTGGTTGGCTTCCGCCTCGACCAGCGACGCCGGCAGATCGAAATCGACCAGCGTGTCCAGCTCGTCCAGCAGCTTGCGCTTGGCGATGGCCCGCGACGCGCCGTTGTATTCGGCCTCCAGACGCTCGCGGATTTGACCCTTCAGCGCCTCAAGGTCGTCGGCACCGAATTTCTTCGCCAGCTCGTCGTCGATCGCGGGGGCCTTGGACGCGCGGACTTCCTTGACGGTCACGTCAAAGACGGCTTCCTTGCCGGCCAGATGGGCAGCCTGATAGTCGGCGGGAAAGCTGACGGTGACTGATTTCTCCTCACCGGCCTTGGCCTTCAGCAGCTGCTCCTCGAACCCGGGGATGAAGCTATTAGATCCCAGCACCAGCGGATAGTCCTCGCCTGCGCCGCCGTCAAAGGCATCGCCGTCGATCTTGCCGACGAAGTCGATCAAGACCTGATCGCCGTCCTTGGCCGCACCCTTCTTCGCCTCGAACGTGACGGCCTGCGGGCTTTCGGCCAAGTTTTTCAGTGCCTCGTCCACGGCCGCATCATCGGCCTTCACGACCATACGCTCCAGCTTGACCTTGCTCAGGTCCGTGTCCGGCACGTCGGGCAGCTTCTCATAGGACACCTCGACCACGACATCGTCGCCCTCTTTCCAGTCGGGGTTCGTCATCTTCATCTCGGGCTGGGCCGCAGGACGATCGCCGGTCGTGGTCAGATGCTCGTTCATGGCACCGTCGATGGCTTCCTGCATCGCGTCGCCCATCAGGCGCGGGCCGAACTGCTTGCGCATCATGGCCATGGGCACCTTGCCCTTGCGGAAACCCTTCATCTCGACATCGGGCTGCGCTTCCTTCAGCTTGCCGACAACCTTGTCGTCAAGTTCCGCCGCCGTCACGGTGATCGTGTAACCGCGCTTGAGGCCTTCGTTCAGGGTCTCATTGACCTGCATGGGCTTTCCTTCTTTCTACTCAACCTTGGTGCGGGTGAAGGGACTCGAACCCCCACGCCTTGCGGCGCCAGAACCTAAATCTGGTGCGTCTACCATTCCGCCACACCCGCATGTGAAACGGGGGCGGACTTGCCCACCCCCGACTTTGCGCGGTGTCTATCAAAGGTCACACAGGGATGCGAGTGCAAATTGCATCGTACAAAAGGCAAGACAGCGCCCTTTTTCTGCCTTAGTCCTGAACGAACGATTGAGGCAGAGATCAGCAAGAGCGGGAACACGCCATGCACACCGGGACGAAGACACGCGACACCGTCGCGACAGCAGCCACGCAGCTTGTTTCCGGCGTTTGCGCCGGCACCACGATCATGACGCTGGACGGCGAAATACCGGTCGAGCATCTGACCGCCGGCACCCGCGTCATCACCCGCGACAGCGGCATGGCGGTCCTGCGGGGCGTGACCTCCCGGACCCTGCGCATCGCCCCGATCCGCATCAAGGCAGGCTCGCTTGGCCATACCCGCCCCGACCGCGACATGATGGTCGCTCCGGGTACACAAATTCACATCCGCGACTGGCGGGCAGAGGCGCTGTTCGGCAGCCCCACCGCGATGGTCGAGGCCCAGCGCCTCGTCGACGGCGAATTCCTTGCCGTGCAGGACGAGGCAGAGATGACGGTCTATACCCTGACGTTCGACCGCCAGCACATCCTCTATGCCGACGGGATCGAGATGGCTTCCGCCGCCGTCTGATCCTTCTCTCTGATGTCCAGCACAGGCCGCACCCCCCCGGGGCTGCGGCCTTTTGCTATGCGCCCAGGGCTTTCAGCACACCCGGTAGCGCCTCCGGCAAATCCTCCGCAATCAGCCCCGGCCCGAACGCCCGCGCACATTCCACATGCAGCCAAGCCCCCGCCTCGGCCGCCTGCATCGGAGCAAAGCCCCGCGCCAGCAACCCGGTGATGAACCCCGCCAGCACATCGCCCGCTCCGGCCGTCGCCAGCCAGGGTGCGGCCCGGTCATAGACCGCCGCGTTGACGCTGCACCGCCCGTCCGGGTCCGCGATCACCGTATCCGGCCCCTTGAACAGCACGACGCATCCCGCACGTCTTGCCGCGTCCCGCGTCGCGTCGACCTTTGAATAAGCCGGGCCGGTCGTCGATGGCGCATCCAGCTTCTCGGCAATCTCCGGAAACAACCGCGCGAATTCGCCCGCATGCGGCGTCAGCACGCAATCGCTGTGCAACTGCCCAAACAAGTCCGTATCCCGCGACAACAACGTCAACGCATCCGCATCCAGTAAGAGCCTGCGCCCTGCCTGCAAGGCGGTCGCAACCAGTGCCGCCTCCCGGGCGCCCGTCCCCAACCCGGGCCCCAGACACAGCGCGTTGATACGCTTGTCCTCCAGCACCGCGGCAAGCCCATCGGCATCCTTCACGCGCCGCAGCATCACCGCATTCACCTGCGCCGCATTCTCGATCAGCGCCGCTGGCGGGCACCCCACCGTCACCGCCCCTGCCCCGATCCGCAAAGCCCCCCGCGCCGCCATCCGCGCGGCACCGCCCTTGCCCACGCCGCCAGAGAGGATCAGGGCGTGACCGTGGGAATATTTGTGGCCGAGTCGCTTTGAAAACCTATTACCTTGTCCTGGGATCAGACAGACGGCGTCCGCTGTCTCCGCCAACTCGAGATCGACAATATGCATCGACCATGAGCGTTCGCTAGCATGGTCCAGGATATGGCCAAGCTTCATGCGATGAAAGGATACCGTCAAATGTGCAAAATAGGGGGCTGTCTGCCCCAGACACTTACCACTGTCGGCACAAAGGCCGGACAAGATATCAACGGCTACTATTTTGGTCTTGCTGTTCGGGTCATCCATTAATGCTCCGTCAAGCAGGCTTTCGACAGAGGTTACCAGATCATCTGCGAGAGGACGCGTCAGTCCAGTTCCGAATAGCGCATCAATGACCAGATCACATGCGCCCTGTGGCATCGCGGATGTTACCTCCCCAATATCAGACCACCGTTCATAATTCACCCGTGCATCCGGCGGCAGCTTCTCGGCATCCCCATACAAAAACACCTCCACCGCCCACCCGGCCTCTCGCAGCAACCGCGCCACGACGAACCCGTCGCCGCCGTTGTTGCCGGGTCCGCATAGAACGACAGCGCGCCGGGTTTCCATTTCATCTGGCAGATTAAACTCCGGGGGTGCGGGGGCTGGCCCCCGCGTCGTCGCAAACTTCGGCCACTGCGCAAAGATCGCGTCCACGACGCCTTGCCCGGCCCGCTCCATCAGCTCCAGCCCTGTCACAGCACCGGACTCGATCGCCGCCTGTTCAATGGCGCGCATTTGAGCAGCGGTCAGCAGTTCGGTCATGGTTTCAGCACCTCAAGTTCGCAAAACGCACATAAAACGATCAAGTCGCACATTTCATCGCCACGTCGCCCATTTTCGACAAGCCGTCGCTTGCACCTTGCGCGCCGTGAATTGTTCCTGTCTGTCTATGATGGTCTGACCGCGACACGACCGCAAGCAAGGGGGCCCCGCCTGTGAAAAAGATCGAAGCCATCATCAAGCCGTTCAAGCTCGATGAAGTGAAGGAAGCCCTGCAGGAGGTCGGCATCCAGGGCCTCTCCGTCGTCGAGGTCAAGGGCTTCGGCCGCCAGAAGGGCCACACCGAACTTTATCGCGGCGCCGAATACGTCGTCGACTTCCTGCCCAAGGTGAAGCTGGAAATCGTCATCGCCGACGATCAGGTCGATGCCGCCATCGCCGCGATCATCGCGGCCGCCAAGACCGACAAGATCGGCGACGGCAAGATCTTCGTGTCCACCGTCGAACAGGCAATCCGTATCCGCACTGGCGAAACCGGCGACGACGCGCTCTGACCGCGCTCACCCCATCCAACGATCAAGACCGAAAAGGACCAGCATCACATGAGCACCAAAGACTTCCTTAAGATGATCAAGGATGAAGAGGCCGACTACGTCGACATCCGCTTCACCGATCCCAAAGGCAAGCTGCAGCACGTCACCATCGTCGCCGATCTGGTGGACGAGGACTTCCTCGAAGAAGGCTTCATGTTCGACGGATCCTCCATCGCCGGCTGGAAATCCATCGACCAGTCCGACATGAAGCTGATGCCCGACACCACCAGCGGCTACGTCGATCCGTTCTACGCGGAAAAGACCGTTTGCATCCACTGCACCGTGGTCGAACCCGACACGATGGAGCCCTATGACCGCGACCCGCGCGGCACCGCCGAAAAGGCCGAGGCCTACCTGAAGTCCTCGGGTATCGGCGATGCGTTCTATTGCGGCCCCGAAGCCGAATTCTTCATCTTCGACGACGTGCGCTACACCGTCTCGATGAACAAGGTGTCGTTTCAGGTCGACGCCATCGACGGCGCGTGGAACAGCGACACCGACTACCGTTCGGAAACCGGTGTCGGCAATACCGGCCACCGTCCGAGCATCAAGGGCGGCTACTTCCCGGTCAACCCGATCGACGACGCTCAGGACATGCGTGGAGAAATGCTGTCCACCATGAAGCGCATGGGCATGAAGGTCGACAAGCACCACCACGAAGTCGCGTCCTGCCAGCACGAACTGGGCCTGATCTTCGGCACGCTGACCAAGCAGGCCGACGAGATCCAGAAGTACAAGTATGTCATCCACAACGTGGCCCAGGCCTACGGCAAGTCGGCGACCTTCATGCCGAAGCCGATGTCCGGCGACAACGGCACCGGCATGCACGTCAACATGTCGATCTGGAAGGACGGCAAGCCGCTCTTCGCAGGTGACAAGTATGCCGACCTCAGCCAAGAGGCGCTCTACTTCATCGGCGGCATCCTGAAGCACGCCAAGGCGCTGAACGCGATCACGAACCCTACGACCAACAGCTACAAGCGTCTGATCCCCGGCTTCGAGGCTCCCGTCCTGCGCGCATATTCCGCCCGCAACCGGTCGGGCTGCGTGCGCATCCCGTGGTCCGAATCGCCCAAGGCCAAGCGCGTCGAGGCCCGTTTCCCCGATCCGGCCGCAAACCCCTACCTTGCGTTCTCGGCCCTGTTGATGGCCGGCCTTGACGGCATCAGAAACAAGATTGATCCGGGCCCCGCTTCGGACAAGGATCTCTATGATCTGCCGCCGGAAGAACTGGCATCGATCCCGACGGTCTGCGGTTCTCTGCGCGAAGCCCTGGAGGAGCTGGAGAAGGATCACGAATTCCTGCTGGCCGGCGACGTGTTCACACGCTCGCAGCTTGAAGGCTACATGGTGCTGAAGTGGGAAGAGGTTTATGCCTACGAACACACGCCGCACCCGATCGAATACAAGATGTATTACAGCTGCTGATCCAGACTTGCGGATCGACGAAGGGCACCCCGCGGGGTGCCCTTCTGCGTTTGGCACGCCACAGCGGCGGCCGGCGTGACATCGGCATCGACAAAAGTATGACACTGTCGCGCGGCGCGCGTTAAGAAGCGCCATCGCACACAAGAAAGCCCTAGAACATGATTCTGCGCACCCTGTCCGCCCTGTCGCTCGTCAGTCTCGCTGCCTGCAGCGGCAGCACTGCCTCCGGTCCGGGCAATACCAGTTCCGGCTTTGCGCCCGTGAACGACAAGAACCAGATCATCGGAAACGTATCCCCCGATTCGTCGTCCGGCGGCGGCACATCGACAGGCGACATCGACAAGACCGAGGCCGGCTACACCTATCTGACCGAATCGAACGGCAATGAGGTGGCGGCACGTGCCGCCCTCATCAATCCCGGTGTGATCACGTCGCGCCCGACCGCAGGAGTCGGAACATATACCGCCCTGTTCGAGATCGCAGAGATCGCGGGGACCGACGTCAGCCGCGACGTGACCGCCGCCAAAGGCACGATCCCCGTCACCGTGTCCTTCGACACCGGCCGCGTCGAGGGCCGCAGCATCACGTCCAACGTCAGCCAGACCCTGACGATCGCGGGGCAACTGGCCGCAACAGGAACCGGCTATACGGGCACGACCACATGGCGCGGGGTCGAAGGCGACCTGCGCGGCCGGGCCAACGGCGACCGCATCATCGGTGCCTTCGCAGGACACGACGCGACATCCGTATACGCCGGCGGACTGGTCGGCCAAGGCAAGACCACCCCCTGATCCGAGCCGCTCCATGATCGCGCGCGCGATCCATCGCCGCTTTCCATTTGCCGGGGCGAACCGTATGAAGCGGCCAACCCTCGCCCGCTGCAAAAGGTCTGCCCATGATCCCGCGTTATTCCCGCCCCGAAATGACCGCCATCTGGGACCCGGCGACCAAATATCGCATCTGGTTCGAGATCGAGGCGCACGCCTGCGACGCGATGGCCGATCTGGGTGTCATCCCGCGCGAGAATGCGGCGGCGATCTGGAAGGCAAAGGACGTCACCTTCGACGTCGCCCGCATCGACGAGATCGAGGCGGTGACGAAGCATGACGTCATCGCCTTCCTCACTCACCTTGCCGAACACATCGGATCGGATCAGGCGCGGTTCGTCCATCAGGGCATGACCTCATCGGACGTGCTGGACACGACGTTCAACGTGCAACTGGTCCGCGCCTCCGACATCCTTCTGGCCGACATGGACCGCGTGCTGGCGGCGCTCAAGGTGCGCGCGTTGGAACACAAGGACACGGTCCGCATCGGCCGCAGCCACGGCATCCACGCCGAACCGACGACGATGGGCCTGACCTTTGCCCGCTTCTACGCTGAGATGAGCCGTGGCCGCGCCCGGTTGGTCAACGCCCGCGCCGAAATCGCCACAGGTGCCATTTCCGGTGCAGTCGGCACCTTTGCCAACATCGATCCTCGCGTCGAGGAGCATGTCTGCGCCCAGCTTGGCCTGACGCCGGAACCGATCAGCACGCAGGTCATTCCCCGCGACCGGCACGCCATGTTCTTCGCCACGCTCGGCGTCATCGCGTCCAGCATGGAAAACATCGCCACCGAAATCCGCCACATGCAGCGGACAGAGGTGCTGGAGGCCGAAGAGTTCTTCAGCCCCGGGCAGAAGGGATCGTCGGCCATGCCGCACAAGCGCAATCCGGTTCTGTCGGAAAACCTGACGGGCCTCGCGCGTCTGGTCCGCATGGCCGTGACGCCTGCGCTGGAAAACGTGACTCTCTGGCACGAACGCGATATTTCGCATTCCTCCGTCGAACGCGCCATCGGGCCGGACACCACGATCACGCTTGATTTCGCGCTGAACCGCTTGGCCGGGTTGATCGAAAAGCTGGTGATCTATCCCGAGACGATGCTGGCAAACATGAACAAGTTCCGCGGTCTGGTGATGTCGCAGCGCGTCCTGCTGGCCCTGACGCAGGCCGGCGTCAGCCGCGAGGACAGCTACAAGCTGGTCCAGCGCAACGCGATGAAGGTCTGGGAAAAGGGTGCCGACTTCAAGACCGAGTTGCTGGCCGACCCCGAGGTCACGGCCGCACTGACCCCCGCGCAGATCGAGGAAAAGTTCGACATCGGCCATCATACCAAGCACGTCGATACGATCTTTGCCCGCGTTTTCGGCGAAAAATGACCGGGACACCCTGTCGCAGCGAAATCTGTCGGTGATGACCCTGCGTCATGTTATCATCAATGCTCGATCATAACTGACAGGAGGTTCCATTCATGCTGAAGACCGCGCTTGCTGCCCTGACATTGACCCTGCTTCCGGGCCTTGCCCTGGCCGAAGGATGCAGCCACGCCAAATCGACCGCCATGTCCTGCGCCGAAGGCACGATGCCCGACGCCGAAACCGGGACCTGCGTGCCCGTCACGACCAGCTGAGACGACCGAAAGGCGGGTGCCCCGCACCCGCCTTTCGCGCGCCATGTCACACCGCTGGGGCATGCAATGGCTGGGGCTGAACCCGGTGCGTCGCGCGCGGCACATCCGGAGGGATGCGCGTGACCGGCATCGACAGCACCGCATAGCGGCGGCCATCGTTGTCATTCGTATATGGTTCGCCGATCCGTTCCGCGCCAAAGCCTAGCTGCCGCAGCGCCCGCATCAGGGCCAGCGGTGACAGGGACATCAGTTGCGACGCCCCCTGCTCTGCCGCGACATCGATCAGCCCCTGTACGATCATGGTCAGGCAGACACTGCGGTCGGCCTGGGTCTCGACGGTCTCTGACATGACCAGACGGGTGCATTCCCACATGGCAGGGCTGACGATGTCCTGGCCCAGCACTTCGGGCGGAATGTCGATCAGCTTGCCCTTCACGGCATCCCGCAGCATGTAGCTGTGACTGCCCCAGGTCGCTGTCGTGGCCATGGCCCGCGCACCGCCGATGACCTCACCATTGCGCAGAACAAGGGAATACCAGGCTTTCGGATTGTCGTACTGGTCCATTTTCACCTCGTCGTCGTGTGGAATGTGCCAGCCAAGCGTATCAACGAAGAATCGCTTGCGAAGGCGAAGAAAGTCATAAAAAGCAGGGCCATAGATATGCAGATTGGATAAATTGAAGGTGATGTTTTCCATCGCGGATACTCCTTTTGGATGTATCCCTTCATACTCAATCGCGTTCAAATTGTCATAAACACTGTTGACAAACCGACCACAAATCTGCGCCACGGTGCCGCATGGCC
>NZ_JBMERN010000024.1:0-56284 GCF_049310965.1 Loktanella sp. DJP18
CATTCTGTGTCATCGGTCAGTTCCTTCTGTCTGTGAGTTGCGACTCACCTGTAGGCTATCGCACAGCATCTGTCGGTGACCTTGTCACCGACCCAAGACAAAACGGAAAAATTGTGCTAAGCGGCCTGCGCCAAACCGGCGATGGCGTCGCGGTCCAGCAGCGTGACGCGCCCCCGCGATTGGGCAATCCAGCCCCGGCGCTGAAATTCGGCCAACTGCCGAGAGATCACTTCCCGTGCGGTTCCCAGTTCCACCGCAAGCTCCTGATGGGTCGTCTGCACATCCTCGGCATCACCGGCAAGCACCTGCAATCGCTGGGCCAACCGGATGTCGAGACGTTGGAACGCGATCTCCTCGATCACATGAAACAGGTCGGTGATGCGCTGCGAATAGGCGGCGAAGACAAAATTGCGGAACGGCACCGACCGAGAGATCAGGTCGTCGAAGACCATTCGCGGAATGCCAACCGCGCGCACGTTTGAATCGGCATGGCCTTCGGCGGAATAGGTGTCGTGGGCCAGCATGCACGCCGTCGTCAGCACGCAGCTTTCGCCGGCGTTCACGCGGTACACGCAGCTTTCGCCGGCGTTCACGCGGTAAAGGACGATCTCGCGCCCCTGATCCGATGTCTGATGCACACGCACCGTCCCTTCAAGCAGCAGCAGAAGGTTTTCAGGCGACTGTCCGGGACCGAAGACGCGGGTGCCCTTCGGCACCTCGACAATCGCGCTTTTGCTGACCAGCGTGTCGCGCACGTCAGGCGACAGGGCAGCCAGGCCGGGAAATCGCGCGATCCAGTTTTCGGGCATGGGGCTCTCTGATGTGCGGTTGCTATCACATCTAGGGACGGCGCGCCCCGAAATCCATTGCTATCGCGTGGTGTCGCCGCCGACTTGTCCTGTTGTTGCGATCCGCTACCCTACCGGTCTGCGCAGGAGGCTTCATGACCGTCAACACCACCCCGATTTCGGCCGGTCGTGCCCTGGATGCGCTGCGGGCCGGTCACGCGGCACAGCGGGCGGGCACGTTGACCGCATCCTGGATGCTGCATGGCCGCCCCGGCATCGGCAAGACCGAGATCGTGAGCCAATTTGCGCGAGAGACCGGCAGTCGCCTGTGCGACCTGCGGCTGACGACCATCGAACCACAGGACCTGCGCGGCCTGCCCTTCTACGATCACGACACCCAGCGCACCGTCTGGTATCCGCCGCAAGACCTGCCCGACGATCCCGCGGTGCCGACGATCCTGTTCCTCGACGAACTCACCGCGGCCGCACCGAGCCTGCAACCGACGGTCTATGGCCTGTTGCAGGAACGGCGGGTCGGTCTGCACGTCCTGCCCGCAAACACCTTCATCGTCGCGGCGGGCAACAGCGTCGATGACGGGGCCATAGCCTACGAGATGGGCACGGCCCTGTCGGACCGCCTGATCCACCTGTCCGTCGTCGCCGAAGCCGGCGACTGGATCACGCGATATGCCGTGCCGCATGGCCTGCACCCGGCCGTGACGGCCTTCATCCGGACTCGGCCCGATCTGCTGGACACGACCGAAGCCGCGCTGCAAGGCGGTCGCACGATCGCCTGCACACCGCGCAGTTGGGCGCGGGTCAGCGCGATCATGGGCGCGATCAAGGATCGTTCGCTGCGCGACACGCTGATCGCCGGCACGATCGGCGATGCCCCCGCGGCCGAATTCATCCTGTTGGAGCGGGACATCGCAGCGACCGTGCAGGTCGCCGACATGATCGCCGCCCGCCCCGTGGACCGCGCGGCGCTTTACCCGGCCAACCTGCACGGGCTGACCGCACTCGTCTATGCCCTCGTCACGCTGGCGGAACGGAATACGCTGCCCGACACCATCGCGATCATGGCTGACATCCGCAGGCTGGCGACCCTGCGTGACGACAGCTTTGCGCGGCTTCCGCTGGCAGAGCTTGCGACCTACGGCATGGAGCTGCTGATCGACCGGGCCTTGGCGCAGGGCTGGCAAGAGGCGTTTCGCGGCTCGCCCGCCTATGACGCCTACCTGCGCGACCGGACGACGTGACTCAGCACCACAGCAGCCGCGCGCGGGCCGCCCTGACCACGTTGGCAGAGGAGGACCCGGCGCTTGGCGCGCTGGCGCTATGGTGCGAACACCGGGACGGGGACGCGACGCGCACCCGCGGCACGACAATCACCTATGGGCCGGATTTCGCGGCTCTGCCGCGTCACGAACAGGTCGGCCTTGCCGCCCATCACATCTTGCATGTGGCCCTGCGCCACCCAGCTCGTCTGGCCGATCTGCAGGGCCGCTACGGCATGGCCTGCGACGCCGACATCTTCAACCTCGCCGCCGACGCATTGGTGAACACGGTGCTGGAGGGTGCGGATCATGCCCTGCCGCGTCCTGCCGTCACCCTTGCCAGCCTGAAGGCCGAAGGGTTGCCCCTCGCGACCGACCTTGCGGACTGGGATGTCGAACGGCTGTATTTCGCGCTGATGCCGCGCGACGGCTCCGGCAGCGACCGGGACGACACCGACTGCGTCAGGGCTTACGCCAGACGACAGGGCTTCAAGGCCGACCTCGACCCGGAGGACGCGGCAGATGGTGACGCCGCCGCCGAGGCCGCCCGGTGGCGTCAGCACCTGTCGCGCGCGGCCGACGCCGGCCGTGCGGCCGGACGCGGCATCGGTGCCGCGCTGCATCGCCTGACCGATCTGCCGGACCCGCAAACACCGTGGAACGTGATCCTGCGCCGCCTGCTCTCGCGTGCCGTGATGCAGGAAAGGCAACCTGCCACGATCCGACCCGCGCGTCGCTGGATCGCGACGGTTGCCGAGGCGCAGCGTCGTGGCACGCCGCAACCTGCCTTTCAGCCCGGCCATGCAGCGCAGACCCAGGTGCCACGTGTCGTCGTGGCCATCGACGCCTCCGGCAGCATCGACGACGCTCGCCTTGCCCTGTTCTGGGCCGAAGTCACGGGCATCGCCCGCCGCCTGACCATCGAGCTTCATCTGGTCGTCTTCGACGACGCGATCAGACATACCGCCCGCATCGCGCCACAGGACACGCGCCTGTCCCTGCCCGACATGCCCCGTGGCGGCGGCACCGCCTTTGCGCCGGTGATCCTGCATGCCCGGTCCCTGATGGCCAGCGCCCTCGTCATCCTGACGGACCTTGACGGCGACCCTGGCCCGGCCCCGCCGCTGCCCGTCGTCTGGGCGGTGCCGGACGGTCACGCAACGATCGCCCCCTTCGGGCAGCTGATCGACCTGTCGCGCTAGTCCTGCGCCAAGGCCGCGGCCAGACGCGCGTGTGCCGACACGGCGCGCGCGTCCAGCATGATGTCGCGCAGAAAGATGTTCTGCGATTGATTGATCCGGTGCAGCACCCCTTCCGACAGGGGCGGCTGGAACAACTGGTCGCGCAACACCTGTCGCTCCGTCGCCGTCAGGGCCAGCACCTGCGGTCCGTCCTCGGATTGGACGGACACATAGGTCAGCGGCGGCAGGCCGCGCAGATCGGACTGTTCGATGACAAGGTGCAGCATACCGCTGCGCAGACCGCGCCCGGCACCGATCCGGGTCAGCGCGGCCCGCCCCTGCACCCGCAGCAGATCAAGCCCCCGCTCCGCCGCGGCGGGGTCGATCAGCGACGACCGCTTGCTGGCCTTTACCCGCAGCACCCGCATCTCGATATACCAGATGATGAACAGCATCAGCAGCGGGGCCTGCGCCAAGGGCAACGCCGCACCGTTCCACACCAGCCCGACCACCACCAGCGGCAACAGTGCCAGCATGTAGCGGACGGTCTGAAGCTCGATCAGCAGACGAAGACGCTGGCCCATACCGACGGCGCGGGGCCGCGGCGTGACCCGGTTGAAGAAGCGACGCGGCAGTTGCCTGACCTGCAGGATCGCCGGATTGCGCAGGGTCGCGTGGGTCAGGATCAGCATTGGTGGGGGCCGCGACCCATGATGCTGCGGCTCACTGCTGCGGCGTGGCACTTTGGCCCTGTCGGCCGTTTGGACATGGCGCCCCTTTCCTGCATCACCGGCACCCGCAACCTAGATTGCCGCGACCGATTGACCAAGCGTCGGCGTGCACGGATTAGGGAACCCCGGCGGGCTTCGCAGGTTTTGTGCAGAGCAAAGAGGATTTTCGATGAGGACGCGAGACCGGCAGTACTGGGGAGCCTTGCCAAAGGCGGACGGCATCTGGTCCGTCGCGATCTGGGCCCCCGCCGCCAAGGCAGGGTTTGTCAATGTGGACGGCAAGGCGCATCTCCTGACGAAAGCCGACGACGGCACCTTTCGCGGCCTGATCGACGCAGTCCCCGGCGCGCCCTATCACTTCGTGATCGATGATCAGCGCCTGCCGGACCCCGCCGCCCGCCTTCAATCCGGCGACGTGCACGACGATTCCCGCCTCGCGACCTTGACCGCAGACCGGACGGGGCGCGACTGGCGCGGACGCGATTGGCGCGACAGCGTCATCAGCGAGATCCACATCGGCACGTTCACCGCCGAAGGCACATTTGCCGCTGCCGCGCGCCGTCTGTCCGATCTGGCCTCCCTTGGCATCAATACGGTCGAGGTCATGCCCATAGCCCAGTTTGCCGGACATCGCGGCTGGGGCTATGACGGCGTGCTGCCCTATGCCGTTCAACCGGACTACGGCACGCCGGATGACTTCGCGGAATTTGTGAGGACCGCCCACTCTCTGGGCGTCTCGGTCATCCTCGATGTGGTCTACAACCATTTCGGTCCAGAGGGAGCCTATCTGGGTAGCATCTGCCCCGCCTTTTTCGATGCAGACCGCACCACACCGTGGGGGCCCGCGATCGACTTCACCCGGGCCCCTGTGCGAGAGTTCTTCATCCAGAATGCGATCATGTGGGTCAGGGACTACGGTGTCGATGGCCTGCGCCTGGATGCGGTGCATCAACTGCAGGACCCCTCCACACCCGAGTTTCTTGCGGAACTGGCGACGCGCCTTCGCGCGCTCGATCTGCCCCGTCCGGTCCACCTGATCACCGAAGATGAACGCAACCTGTCCGTTCACCGCGACGTGGGCCTTATCGACGCGACCTGGAACGACGACTACCACCACAGCCTGCATTGCCTGCTGACCGGCGAGTCCGAAGGGTATTATGCCCCCTTCGCCGTCGATCCCATCGCCGACCTTGCCAAGGCGCTGACCGAAGGCCACGTCGCGCAGGGCCAAGCGCGGCCAGACGATGCGCACGACGGTTCGCCCCGCGGTGCGCCAAGCGCCCATCTGCCGCCCGACGCCTTCGTCAACGCCAATCAGACCCACGACCAGATCGGCAACCGGGCCTTGGGCGACCGCCTGATCGCACTGACGTCACCGCAGCCGATGCGGGTTGCCCATGCCATGCTGCTGACTTCGCCGTTCGTGCCGATGCTGTTCCAGGGCGAGGAGATCGGGGCCCGCACGCCGTTTCCCTTTTTCTGCGACTTTCAGGGAGATCTCGCCGATATCGTTCGCAAGGGCCGCCTGGCGGAGTTCTCGGCTTTTCAGGGCTTCGGGGGTGACTTCCCCGATCCGCTGGAGGTTGAAACCTTTTCCCGCGCCCGACCCTACGACTCACCGCCCGACGATGCCGATGAGTGGCTGACACTGACGGCCCGTCTGCTGGCCTGGCGACGCGACCGGGTATTGCCCTTGCTGCAGAGCGGCCAGACCGGCTCCAGCGCGACGGTCATCGGGCCAAGGGCGTTGGCGGTGACGTGGTCTTTTGGTGCGGGCGATCTGCACAGCGTCATACAACTGGGGCAAGCCATCGACAAGGATCACTGGCCCGGTGGCGGCGACAGCCTAGCTATAGGCGCATCCCAGGACGATTTCGCCTTTTGCACATGGACCAGTCCCACATGATTCCCCTGACCGCCACCTACCGCCTGCAACTACGCGATGGCCTCGATTTCGCGGCGGCCGGAGCGTTCCTGCCGCATCTGGCCGACAACGGCATCAGCCATCTTTACCTGTCGCCGATCTTTTGCGCGCAACCGGGATCGACCCACGGCTACGACGTGATCGACCCCAACGCGATCGAACCCGACCTTGGCGGCGAGGCGGGGTTCGCGGCGCTGGCGCAGGCGGCAAAGGCTGCGGGTATCGGCATCATCATCGACATCGTGCCGAACCACACGGCCTTCACGCTGGACAATCCCTGGCTGCGGGACGTGCTGCGCCACGGCACCGACAGCGCCTTCGCCCCGCACTTCGACATCGACTGGTCGGAACGCCTGCTGCTGCCCTTTCTGACCGACAACTTCGAGGCGCTTGTGGACGCGGGGGCAGTCAGCGTCGACCGCGCCGCGGACGGTCCGGTCCTGCGGGTGGGCGACCTTGCCGTGCCGCTGAACCCCGCAACAGCCGCCGACACCGACGATCTTGCCGCCCTGCACGCAGCACAGGCATGGCGGCTGACGCCCTGGGCGCGCGAACGCGACAGCATTACGCATCGCCGCTTCTTCAACGTCACGGGCCTGATCGGCATGCGGGTCGAGGATCAGGCGGTTTTCGACGACATGCACCGCAGGGTGTTCGAACTGGTCGATGCGGGGCTGGTCCAGGGCCTGCGGCTGGATCACATCGACGGACTGGCCGATCCCGACGCCTATCTGGCACGGCTGAAGGCGCGTGTCGGCGATACGCCGGTCTGGGTCGAGAAGATCCTGACCGGCGACGAGGCGCTGCCTGACTGGGACATCGCCGGCACGACAGGCTACGAGGCGGCCCGCCAGATCGCGCGGTTGCTGACGGACGGCAGCGGCCATGCCCACCTGCTGGCGGCCTGGCTGGATCAGACCGAACGCGAGGGGACGTTTCACGCCACCTTGATCGCGGCCAAACACGAGGTCCTGCGGCAGGACCTTGCCGCCGAGTTGCAGCAGATGATCGGCCTTGCCGATGCCGCCGCACGCGCCGCCGATGACGAACAGGGGCAGGAAGCGTTGCGTGAAGCGGTCATCGCCCTGCTGATCGCCTTTCCGCGCTATCGCACCTATCTGACCGGATGCAGCAACCGACCCGAGGATCTGGCCCTCATGCAATCCGTGGCTGACACGGCCGCGCTCGACCTGCGCAACGACCACGTCGTGCGCCTGCTGACCGACTGCATCGTCTCACCCCAGACGCCAGAGGCGCAGCGGCTTCAGATCCGCTATCAGCAGGTCACGGGCGCGCTGCTGGCGAAGTCGCACGAGGATACCGCCGGTTTCCGCTGGAACGCCTATATCGCCGCGAACGAGGTCGGGGCCGACCCGGACGTCGTGACGATCACGGATGAGGGCATGAACGCCTGGCTGGCCGACCGCCAGCCCACGGCGCTGACGCTGACCTCGTCCCACGACACCAAGCGGTCAGAGGATGCGCGGATGCGCCTTGTCGCATGCAGTCATCTGCCGGACGACCTGCTGCACCTGATCGCGGACAGCGCCCTGCTGGATGGCGCGGATGCCGTGCAGCCCAACACGCGCTGGTATCTGGTGCAAAGCGCGCTGGCGATCTGGGACACATGCGCGCATGTCGATGTTCGGCTGAAGGATCACATGACGAAGGCCCTGCGCGAGGCCAAGCGCGTGACAAACTGGACCTATCCGGATACCGAGGCCGAGGCCCGCGTGCTGGACCTGATCCCGCATCTGACCGCCCGTTGGCGCGACACGGCCCCGGCCGCCTTGGACCGCATCGTCGCCCTTGGCGAACGGCTGTCCCTGATCCAGACCGCCCTGAAGATCACCATGACCGGCACGCCCGACATCTACAGGGGCTGCCTTGGCCCGCACTTCGCGCTGACCGACCCGGACAACCGCCGCCCGGTCGATCTTGCGACTTTGCGCAGACTGACTGAAGCGGAGGGTTTTGCTGGGGCCAAGGCGCGGCTGTCGCGGCACCTGCTGGGCCTGCGCCATGCGGACCCTGCCTTCTTTGCAGAGGCCGAATGCCGCGTCGAGCGGGACGCTGACGGCGCGGTCGTGCTGCACCGCACCACCGGTCGACGCAGCCTGACGATCCGTTGCGATCCGACGTCGCATGATCCCGTCCACGTCACGGACAATGACGAACCCGCCGCTTTGCCGGGCGCGGTCGCTTGATCCGGTGGCATCGCGGGTCCTTTCTGCAATGCAGCGGAACAGGTCATGCCGACCGGCGTTGAAACGGGAATGCGGTGGGTCACCCTCCGCAGGAATGGCGCAGACCCGCGCTCCCACAGGATGAACATGACATGAAAGACCAATCGCCCGTCGATGTGACCTTCGACCTGTCGCTAGCACGACCGGACAAGATGGGGGCCGACGTCCGCGACGGCGGCACCAACTTCGCGCTTTTCTCGAACGCCGCCGAAAAGGTGGAGCTTTGCCTCTTCGACGAGGCGGGCCAGACCGAAACGGCACGCATATCTCTTCCCTGCATGGAAGGCGGGGTCTGGCACGGCTTCGTTCCCGGCGTGTCGGCGGGCCAACGCTATGGCTACCGCGTCCACGGCCCCTACGACCCCGAGAACGGTCACCGGTTCAACCCCAACAAGCTGCTGCTGGACCCCTATGCCCGCGCGCTGATGGGCAAGATCACCTGGGACGACGCCCTGTTCGGCTATCAGGTGGGCGAGGACGACCTGACCTTCGACGACCGCGACAGCGCCGCATTCATGCCCAAGGGCGTCGTAGTCGACGACAACTACCAGTGGGACCGGGCCGATGCCCTGCGCACCCGCTGGGACGAGACGGTGATCTACGAGGCGCACGTCAAGGGCCTGACGATGCAGCACCCCGGTGTCGTGCAGGCGGACCGCGGCACCTTTGCCGCCCTGTCCGCCGACCCGGTGCTGGACCATTTGACCAAGCTCGGCGTCACCGCGATCGAACTGCTGCCAATCCACGCCTTCAGCAACGACCGCTATCTGGTGGACAAGGGCCTGTCGAACTATTGGGGATACAACACGCTGTCCTTCTTCGCGCCGCATCAGGGCTATCTGCAGGGCTGGGATATTCAGGAGGTCAAGCAGGCCATCGACCGCTTTCATGCGGCCGGGATCGAGGTGATCCTCGACGTGGTCTACAACCACACCTGCGAAGGCAACGAAATGGGGCCGACGCTGTCATTCCGCGGCATCGACAACGCAACTTATTACATGACGGGTGACGACAAACGCCACGTCTATGACACCACCGGCACCGGCAACACGCTGAACGTCAACCACCCCATGGTCCTGCGGATGGTCATGGATTCCCTGCGCTACTGGGTCGAGGTCATGCATGTCGACGGCTTCCGCTTCGACCTCGCCTCGACCCTTGCGCGCGATGCGGACGGTTTCGATCGCAGCGGCAACTTCTTTGCCACGATCCGGCAGGATCCGGTGCTGTCCGCGGTCAAGCTGATCGCGGAACCCTGGGACATCGGCCACGGCGGCTATCAGGTGGGCGGCTTCGTCTGGCCGTTCCGCGAATGGAACGACAAGTCGCGCGACGACATCCGCGCCTTCTGGCGGCGCGATGACAGCATGACCGGCCCGCTGTCCGAACGGCTGTCAGGTTCCCCGGTGCAGTTCGACCATGACAACCGGCCTGCGACATCCTCGGTCAACTTCGTGGCGGCCCACGACGGCTTCACCCTCTGGGACACGACCGCCTACAACGACAAGCACAACGACGCCAACGGCGAGGACGGCCGCGACGGGCACGACAACAACCTGTCCGACAACCTCGGAACCGAAGGTCCGACCGACGATCCCGCGATCCTCGAGGCACGCAGGCGGCGGGTCAAGGCGATGATGGCCACTGTGGTGCTGAGCCAGGGCGTGCCGATGATCCTGGCAGGCGACGAATTCGGCCAGACGCAGGGCGGCAACAACAACGCCTATTGTCAGGACAACGAGACCGCGTGGCTCGACTGGGACAATGCGGATGACGGGTTGATCCGGTCGGCGGCTGCGGCCATCGCCCTGCGCCGCGACATCGACGGCTTCGTCGACAGCGCGTTTCACGACGCGGGCACGGGCGACGGCAAGGCGGTGCGCTGGCATCACCCCGAAGGCCGCGAGATGACCGAGGACGACTGGCACGACGGCGGCCTGCGCTGCCTTGCGCGCCGCACGATCACCACAGGCGGACCGGACGTGCTGATGATCTTCAACGCCGGCGACCCTGCCGCCTTCACCTTGCCGGACGGCCAGTGGACACGACGCCTCGATACCAGCAGCGACGAGCCCGCCGCAGAGATGACGTGCGAAGACACGCTCGAGATCGACTGGCAGTCGGTGGTGGTCCTGACCAAAGAGGCCGACCTGTCCTGAACCGTCGCGCCGCCCGGTTCGCGAGATACCGGGCGGCAGCGCGTCACAACCGCCAGATGGCCCCATGCCAACCCTTCGGGTCGCGCGGCGGCCGAAGGCGGTCCGCGCTGACCAGCACATTGCCCGTCGGAGCGTCATCGGCGCGTCCCGACCCATGACAGAAGATTCCGCGATACCGCGCGCCCGCGGTCGTGGCGATGGTCAGATCAAGCCGGTCATCATTGGCATGACAGGCCTCGACCGACGCCGTATGCCAGCCCAGGTTGCTGCGCATCTCGAGAATCTGGCGATAGAACGGGACAAGCTGTGCCTGGGCGCGTTGCAGATCCGCTCGATCCCAGGACATCGGCAGCCAAGGTGTGCCTTTGGTAAAGGCATAGTTGTCCGCCACGGCGTCCCATGGCACGGGTACACGCGCGCCTTCGCGCCCCGGCCCGTCGGGCCAATACAGCAGATCGAAAGGGTCGGTCACGTCCCGAAACGCCAGATCGGGCTGCGGCAAACCGTACTCCTCGCCCTGATAGATGATCCACGGCCCCGGCAGGACCGCCATCTGCAAGGCCAGAACCGCATCTGACGCATCGCCCCTTCCATGGCGCGGCTGATCATGGCTCGACAGCCAGCCGACGATGCGTTGCAGGCTACCGGCACGGCCGATCATGTCCGCCACGGTCGCCGGATTGCCTCGGTTCGCGGGCAGATCGGTCGTGTAGACGGCGTCGAGGCGCCCCGGTTCGGTAAAGGCCATCGCCAGTTCGATGGAATGGTTGCCAGAAGTGTTTTCTCCGAAAAGATAGGCGTCGTCCCCCGCCCAGGCCCGCAGCTTTTCGGCATAGGACGCGCCGTCGCCGGGCAGCATGTCATAGACATGGTCCTGATAGGTGTAGGGGTTGAAGACCTCGCCCGCGACCTTGCGATGGACCTCTGGCGTGGCGGGAGGGTTGTCCAGCATCACCGTATCCCAGAGAAATGCGGTCACGACGTCAAAGCGGAAGCCGTCCACCCCGCGATCCTGCCAATGCTTCATCTGCGCGGCGATGGCCGTCTGCACCCCCGCGCAGCGCAGGTTCAGCGCGGGTTGCTGCGGCAGGAACTGCGTATAGTAATACTGCCTCCGCTTGTGATTCCAGTGCCAGGCCGGCAGCCCGAATTGCGACAGCCAGTTTGTCGGCGGCGTGCCGTCGGGCTTTGGGTCGCACCACAGATAGCGTTCCGCCATGGCTTCATCGCCGTCAATGGAGGCAAGGAACCAGGGGCTTTGATCGCTGGTGTGGTTCAACACCTGATCGAGGTAGACCTGCAAGCCAAGGTCATGCGCCCGCGCCACCAGTGCGTCGAAATCAGCCATCGTGCCGTAAAGCGGATCAATGGCGGTGTGATCGATGATGTCGTAACCACCATCGACCATGGGCGAGACATAGATCGGCGACAGCCAGATCGCGTCAACCCCCAGCCCGGCGATGTGGTCGAGCCTGCGAGTGACGCCCTCCAGGTCGCCGACGCCGTTGCCGGTCGTATCCTGAAAGGACCGGGGATAAATCTGGTAGATCGCCGGCGCGGCGTTACGCGCCAACGATCATGCCTCCGTTCGGGTGCAGGGTCTGGCCGGTGAAATAGCTGCCGTCAGAGGACGCCAGGAACAGGAACGCGGTCGCCACCTCCCACGGTTGACCTGCGCGACCCATCGGTGCGCCCGACCCGAAATCCTTCACCTCCTCCGCTGGCATGGAGGCCGGAATGAACGGCGTCCAGATCGGTCCCGGTGCCACCGCGTTCACGCGAATGCCCTTGTCCACTAGGTTCGACGCCATCGACCGGCTGAAGGCCAGCGTGGCGCCGCGCGTCGTGGAATAGGCGATCAGGCTGTCGTTGCCCTTGAAGGCATTGACGGACGTCGTGTTCACGATGCACGCCCCTTCCTTCAGATGCGGCAAGGCCGCCTGCGTGCAGAAGAAGCACGCCATGACGTTGCTGTCCATCGTGCGCCGCAGGCGTTCTTCCGACAGTTCGGTAAGGTCCTCGTCCACCCATTGCATCGCCGCATTGTTGATGAGGATGTCGAGCTGACCGAATGCGGCGACCGTCCGTTCCACCGTATCCGTGGCATGCGCCTTTACGCCAAGATCGCCGGCAATCAGCAGCGCTTCCGATCCCTCTGCCTCGACCAGACGCTGCGTTTCCTGCGCATCCTCGTCCTCATCGAAATAGGCGATGGCGACCTTTGCTCCTTCGCGGGCGAACAGCACGGCCACGGCACGGCCGATGCCGCTGTCGCCGCCGGTGATCAAGGCAACCTTGCCCTTCAGCTTGCCGACGCCAGCGTGGCGCGGCATGTAATCGGGGGCAGGGTCCATGCGGAACTCGTCGCCGGGCATGTCGTCTTGCGTCTGGGCGGGAATATGCGGTGCGTCGGTCATCTGGGGCATCCTTGGTATCTCGAGCCGTTGCGCCACAACCAATCCACGACACAGAGGTTCCCATCCGTGACACTTCGCCCTGTGCGTGGAACCCGACGACCCCGGCCTCTGTTGACCGCCGACAACAATAAACTGGAGCAAGACGTGGATCTTGGAATAAAAGGCAAACGCGCGCTGGTCACCGGCGGGTCTGGCGGCATCGGCATAGAGACAATCAAGCGATTTATCGAGGCGGGCGTGGAGGTCACTGCGACCGACCTCAAGGAAGAAGACCTTGCCCCCGTGCGCGACGCATTCGGCATCATCTGCATCGCCGGTGATCTGTCCAGCAAGGCAGGGGTCGACGCCTTCATCGGGCAGGCGGGGACCGATTTCGACATCTGGGTCCACGCCGCCGGCGTGACGGGCGCCAAGGGCGATCCCCTGACCATGACCGAAGAGGACTGGGACGATGCCCTGAACATCGACTTTCTGTCCGGCGTCCGTCTGGCGCGGCACCTGTGTCCGACGATGATCGACCGGGGCTGGGGCCGCGTCGTCTTTGTCACGTCCGAAAACGTGGCCCAGCCCTACCCCGAGGAAACCGTCTACAACGCGGCAAAGTCCGCCTTGCTGAGCCATGCGAAAAGCATCGCCATGGCCCATTCGGGCAAGGGCCTGCTGGTCAACTGCATCGCGCCGGCCTTCATCGAGACTCCGATGACCGACGGCATGATGAAGAAGCGGTCGGAGGAGGAGAATTGCTCCCTCGACGAGGCCGTGGAGAGTTTTCTCGACGAGGAACGCCCCTATCTCGTGCTGAAGCGGCGCGGCAAGGTCGAAGAGGTCGCCCCGGTGATCGCGTTCCTGTGCAGCGAACTGTCGTCCTTCGTGACCGGTGCCAACTGGCGCGTCGATGGCGGGGCCGTGGGGTCGATCAACGTCTGATGGACCGCGCCGCACTGGAAAGACACATCAAGGCGACGCCGGTGGAAGGGTCGCCCGCAGACATGCGGGCGGCCTTTCTGCGACTGGCTCATCCGTCTGGTGTCCCGGATCTGCCGGAAGTGACTGCTGTCGGCGGGTGTCCGGGTCGCTGGTTCGGTCAGGGCGGCCGCCCGATTTTGTGGCTGCACGGTGGCGGCTATGTCTTCGGCGGGTCCGCCAGTCACGCGGCCCCGGCCCGCGCGCTGGCCGATCAGACCGGAAGGCCGGTCTTCGTGCCGGATTACCCGCTGGGTCCCGACCACCCTTGGCCCGCCCAGCGCGAGGCGGGTCAGGATGTGGTGCGGGCATTGGGGGTTTGCGATGTGGTAGGCGACAGTGCCGGCGGGCATCTGGCGCTGGTGCTTGCCCCCCGCATGGCAGGTCATGTGGGGCGGCTTGCCGTCCTGTCGCCGAACACCGACCGCACGGGGCTGAGCACAACGCGCCGCCGCAACTCCGGGTCCGACCTGATGAACGACGACGCTCAGGATCGCGTACTTGGCGATATGGCCCTGTCAGCCCTGCCTGACGACGATCCCGAGGCTTCGCCCCTGCTGGCCGACATGACCCGCATGCCGCCCCTGTTCATCTCGACCACGACGACGGAAGTATTGCTGGACGATGCCCTGCTGCTGGCGACACGCGCCGCACGGTCGGGGATTGCCGTGACGCTGGACGTGCAACCAGATCTGTTCCACATGTGGCATCTGTGGCCTGACGCGCTGCCAGAGGCACGACGGACGCTGGCCGCGGTGGCCGGCCATCTTGTGGCACCTGCGAGAAATTGTCCCACATGACCCAAATCCGTGCTGTCCTGCGCATGAAACCACCCGAAAGGGCTGGTCGTTCGCCACGGTGTCCGCGATAACCACGCCATGTCGCTGTTTCTGATCGTTGCCCTGCCCTTTCTTGGTGCGCTGCTGCCCGGCCTGATGATCAGGGCCGGACGTCAGGCGTGCTTTGTCGCCACCTTCACGGTCACAGCGTTGGCGCTGATCGGCCTGCTGACGCACCTGCCCGCCCTTTGGCGAGGCGAAGTCGCGTTGGCCCGGCTGGACTGGCTGCCGGGGCTCGGGTTGAACGTGAACCTGTTCCTTGATCCGCTGGGATTCATGTTCGCGGCCTTGATCCTCGGCATCGGACTGCTGATCATCATATACGCGCGCTGGTATCTGTCCCGCGACGACAACATGGGCGAATTCTTCAGCTACCTGCTGCTGTTTCAGGGTGCCATGGTCGGCATCGTGCTGTCCGACAACATCCTGATGCTGCTGGTGTTCTGGGAATTGACGTCGCTGTCGTCCTTCCTGCTGATCGGCTTCTGGAAACACCTGCCGGAAGGGCGCCAGGGTGCGCGCATGGCGCTGACCGTGACCGGTATGGGCGGGCTCGCGATGATCGGCGGCATGTTGATCCTCGGCCAGATCGCGGGCAGCTACGACCTGACCGTGATCCTCGAGAACCGCGACATCATTCAGGCTTCACCGCTTTACGTGCCGGCCCTTCTGCTGATCCTGATCGGCTGCTTCACCAAATCCGCCCAGTTCCCGTTCCACTTCTGGCTGCCCCACGCGATGAGCGCACCAACACCCGTGTCCGCCTACCTGCACTCTGCGACGATGGTAAAGGCCGGGCTGTTCCTGATGGCCCGCCTTTGGCCGGTGCTGTCCGGCACGGAGATCTGGATCACGCTGGTCTGCTCTGTCGGCCTGATTACCATGGTGCTTGGGGCCTTCATCGCCTTCTTCAAGCATGACCTGAAGGCGCTGCTGGCCTTTTCGACCGTCTCGCATCTTGGTCTGATCTGCTTTCTGCTGGGCACCGGCACCACCTTTGGCGCGATGGCTGCGGTGTTTCACATCCTGAACCACGCCAGCTTCAAGGCTGCGCTGTTCATGGTGGCAGGCATCGTCGATCATGGTGTCCACACCCGCGACATGCGCCGCCTGGGCGGCCTGCGCCACGTCATGCCGCTGACCTTTCTGCTGGCCACCCTTGCCGGGCTGTCGATGGCGGGGATTCCATTGCTGAACGGTTTCGTGTCCAAGGAAATGATGCTGGAAGAGGCCTTGCACACGACCCTGTTCGCCAGCCCCCTGCTCGTCGCGGTCGTCGCCTCGCTGGGCGCGCTGTTCTCGGCGGCCTATTCGTTCCGCTTCATCTCTCATACGTTCCTCGGGGCGGAGCGGCAGGATTATCCGGCGCATCCCCACGACCCCGAGCCGGGTCTGTGGCTGCCACCCGCGCTGCTGATGATCCCGGTCA
The DNA here is from genome assembly GCF_049310965.1 of Loktanella sp. DJP18. Classification (NCBI taxonomy): domain Bacteria; kingdom Pseudomonadati; phylum Pseudomonadota; class Alphaproteobacteria; order Rhodobacterales; family Roseobacteraceae; genus Loktanella; species Loktanella sp. DJP18. The sequence goes on from NZ_JBMERN010000024.1 coordinate 15,955, forward strand.
TCGGCCTTGGCGTGGCCCCGTTCCTGGCCGAACCCTTTGTGCGGCTTGTGACGCAGGCCGTCATCGGCGGTGTCGGTGAGATGCCCGAAGAGCATCTGGCCCTGTGGCATGGTTTCAAGCCCGCCCTGTTCCTGTCGATGATCGCCGTCGCCGGCGGGCTGATCTGGCTGGCCCTGTTCCGCCCCTTGTCCCGCCTGTGGGAGGCCACACCGCGGCCTGAGGCAAAGGACATATTCGACAGCCTCATCAAGGCGCTAGCCGCCTGCGCCCACCGCTTCAGTCAACGCCTGCACGATGGCAGCTTTACCCGTTACGCCGCGATCTTCGTGCTGACGGTCGTCGGGCTGGGCGCGCACGCCTGGTTCACCGGCACCGCCGCGGCCACGACGCGGACCATGCTGCCAATGTCGCCAGTGGCGGTAGGACTTTGGGTGATGCTTGTCGCGACAGCCGGGTCGCTCGTCATCTACCACCGCAACCGTCTGGTGGTCCTGATCCTCATGGGGATTATCGGCCTGATCGTCTCGGTCAGCTTCAACTACTTTTCGGCACCTGACCTCGCATTGACGCAGATCTCGGTCGAGGTGGTGACGATCATCCTGCTGCTATTGGCGCTGAATTTCCTGCCCAACCGCAGCCCTGGTGAATCGAGTGCCCTGCGCCGCAGCCGCGATGCGGCCATCGCAGCAGTCGGCGGCGTCGCGGTGACCGGGCTGATCTGGACTGTCCTGATGACGGACTTCCCGCTGGCTTCGATTTCGGACTACCACCTTGCCAACTCCTACAAGGGCGGCGGCGGCACGAACGTCGTGAACGTGATCCTCGTGGACTTCCGGGGCTTCGATACCTTCGGAGAAATCATCGTCCTGGGCATCGCCGCGCTGGTGATCTACGCCCTGACCGAAGCGCTTCTGAATGGCGCTGTCCGCGCCCGGTTGCTGAACCGCACGTTCGAGGAAGCGCGGGCCGGCGACGCCCACCCGATGATGATGGTCGTGCTGACCCGCGTGATGATGCCGATCATCCTGATGGTCGGCGTGTTCATCTTCCTGCGTGGCCACAACGAGCCCGGCGGCGGTTTCGTCGCCGGGCTGGTCGTGGCGATTGCCGTGGTCATGCAGTACATGGCGTCGGGATTTGCCTGGGCAGAAAAGCGTCAGCGCTATCCCTATCACGGCATCATCGGCGCAGGCGTGCTTGTCGCCGGTCTGACCGGTATCGGATCATGGTTTGCGGGTGTCCCGTTCCTGACATCGGCCTTCGGATACTTCCGCATTCCGCCGATGGCCGAATTCGAACTGGCCACCGCGATGGGCTTCGACCTTGGCGTGTTCCTGGCCGTTGTCGGCGCCGTGATGCTGTCGCTGGAAAGCTTCTCGCGGCTCGGACGCCGCGCCGGCACGGAAGACAGCGAATACGCGATGGACATCGACCCGTCACGCGACCGCACGGCGGGGGAGGACTGACCATGGAACTACTCGTCGCAACCGGGATCGGCGTGCTGACAGCCGCGGGAATCTACCTGGTGCTGCGCCAGCGCACCTTTCCGGTCATCATCGGCACATCGCTTCTCAGTTATGCCGTGAACGTCTTTCTCTTCGCTTCCGGTCGATTGGCGGTAAACGCGCCGCCGGTGCTGCGCGACGGCGTCACGGTCTATACCGACCCGCTGCCGCAGGCCCTGGTGCTGACGGCCATCGTGATCTCGTTCGGCATGACGGCTGTGGTCGTGATCATGGCGCTTGGATCGTATCTGAGCAATGAGGACGACCTTGTCGATGTTCCGGCACCGGATGCGACGATCCCCGAGGCCCCGCAGCCCTTGCGAGGGGAAGCTGCCCGATGACCCATTGGATCGTCGCCCCCATCATTCTGCCCGCCATGCTGGCCGCCATTCTGGTGCTGGTCGCACGGTTTCACATATCGCTGCAACGTGTGCTGTCGGTCGCCAGTTCGGTTGTCATGCTGGCCATCGCTGCGGGACTGTTCTGGCAGGCGCAGGACGGCACCATCAGCGTATATCAACTGGGGCACTGGCAGGCCCCCTTCGGTATCGTGCTGGTCGCGGACCGGTTGTCGACGCTGATGGTGCTGATCACGGCCGTTCTGGCCCCCTTGGTGCTGCTTTACGCGATCGGCTCGGACTGGGACGCGCGCGGTCAGCATTTCCATCCACTTTACCAGTTCCAGCTCATGGGGATCATGGGGGCCTTCCTGACGGGCGACGCCTTCAACCTTTTCGTCTTTTTCGAGGTGCTGCTGATCGCGTCTTACGGCTTGATGATCCATGCTGGCGGGGCTGCGCGGCTGCGGGCCGGCACGCAATACGTGCTCTACAACCTGCTCGGCTCGACGCTGTTCCTGTTCGCACTCGGCACCCTTTACGCGCAGACTGGCACGCTGAACATGGCCGATCTGGCACAGCGTGTGGCGACCCTTGACCCCGGCGACAATGCGGGCATCCGGGTTGCCGCCGTTCTGCTGCTGCTGGTCTTCGCGGTGAAGGCTGCACTTCTACCCTTGCACTTCTGGCTACCCGCCAGCTATGCTGAGGCCCCTGCCCCGGTTGCCGCCCTGTTCGCGATCATGACCAAGGTCGGTGCCTATTGCATCATTCGCGTCTATACCCTCGTCTTTCCGCCGGACCTCGCGCTGACGCAGGGATTGTTCGATACATGGCTGATGCCGGCCGCCCTGCTGACGCTGGCATTGGGGATGATCGGCGTATTGGGATCCAAGCGCATCGACCGGCTCGTCGCGTTTTCGGTCATCGGATCGATGGGCATGCTGCTGAGCGCGGTCGCCGTCTTTACCCCGGCCGGCATCGTCGCAGCGCTTTATTACGCCATCCACTCCACCTTTGCGACGGCGGCCCTGTTCCTGCTGGTCGACGTGCTGCGCACGAGACGCACCGAGGTCGGGGTCTGGCTGCGCGACGCGGTGCCTTTCTCTGGTGGACCGCTGGTTGCCGGCCTGTTCTTCGTCTCGGCCATCGCGATGACGGGCCTGCCGCCGCTCTCGGGCTTCGTCGGCAAGTTGCTGATCCTCGATGCAGCACGCGCATCGGGACTGGTCTGGTGGGTCTGGGGAACCGTTCTGGTCGGATCGCTGGTTGCGGTCGTCGGCTTCAGCCGCGCAGGAAGCCAAGTCTTCTGGCGGTCGCATCAGACCGCAAGCAACGCCGAACCCTTTCCCGAAAGCGAAAAGAGCGAGGCGAACGTCCCCGATTCTTCGCCGCCGCAGCCGGTCCTGCCGATGGTCGCAATCGGCAGCCTGATCGCGCTCCTCGTCGCGCTCACGGTGTTTGCCGGACCGACCACGCGCGTGCTGTCTGCCACGGCGTTGCAACTGTTCGACCCGGCACCCTATGTCGACGCGGTCTTGTCGATGCCGGGCAAGACGATCACGGACGATTACGCGGCAGAGGGGGATCATTGACATGCCATTGCGCCTGACCCGCCGGCTGCTGCCGCATCCCCTTCTCACGCTTTTGTTGATCGTCGTCTGGTGCCTTCTGTCGAACACCCTGACGCTGGGCACTATCGTCTTTGGTGCCATTCTGGGTCTGTTGATCCCGATTTTCACCGCCGCCTACTGGCCCGACCGGCCGCCGGTCGCCCGTCCTTTCGGCATGATCGGCTATTGCCTGATCGTGATGTGGGACATCATCAAGTCCAACCTGACCGTCGCCGTTCAGATCCTGTTCAAAAGCAATGCGGCCCTGCAACCTGCGTGGATCGTCATCCCCCTCGACCTGAAAAAACCCGAGGCGATCACCATTCTGGCCGGTTCGATCACGCTGACCCCCGGCACCCTCTCCGCCGACCTAAGCGATGACGGCACGGCCTTGTTGGTGCACGCCCTGCACGCGCCGGACCCCGACGCGGTACGCGACGACATCAAGAACCGCTACGAACGTCGTCTGAAGGAGATATTCCAATGACCGAGATCGCCCTTTTTGTGGCCATCGGTGCCGTCGGACTGGCCCAGATCCTTGCGATGGTGCGCCTCTTGCGCGGTCCGCACGTGGGGGACCGCATCATTGCGCTGGACACGATGGTCATCAATGCCATCGCATTGATCATTCTGGCGGGCCTCTATTTCGGCACGCAGGTCTATTTCGAAAGCGCGATGATCATCGCCATGCTCGGTTTCGTATCGACAGTTGCGCTGTGCCGCTTCGTGCTGCGGGGGGACATCATCGAATGACGGACACTGCCTTCATCGTCGATCTGATCGTCGCAGGCCTTTTGCTGGTCGGTGCCATCCTGACACTGGTGGGGTCTTTCGGGCTGTTGAAGCTGTCGGACCCGGTGTCGCGCCTGCACGCGCCGACCGTCGCATCGACCCTGGGTGTGGGGACGCTGCTGTTGGCATCGATGTTCGATGGTTTCGCCTCTGGCGCGCCGTCGCTGCACGAAATGCTGGTGATGGCGTTCCTGTTCGTGACGGCGCCGATTTCCGCGCACTTCATGGCTAAGGTACATCTCCACCGCTGCGGCGATCTGGGCGACGTGCCGGAGCCGCCGAACGACCGGGTATGGGCGACACGCACCGACCCCTGAGAGCAGGGTTGTGCCTGCGGGCAGGACAATTGCCAGCAGCACAAATAAATTTTACACCTGTAAACAAAAATTCAGAGACGCGTCTCTGAATTTGACGTATCGTCAAGTTTCAAGTTGGAAAACGACAGATTAGGCCAGCCCTTGAAACCGAAAATTCACACGATGGAAGAATTGGCCGCGGCGATCGGTGTCTCTCGGCCGACGCTGTCCCGCTACTTTCAGGATCCAAGCAAGGTCAGCCGAACCTCTATCGAACGGATCGTCGATGGCCTGGCCCGGGTCGATTACACGCCGAACTTCTTTGCGATGCGCATGAATCGCAAGACCACCGGCATGATCGGCGTCATCATCCCCTACTTGAACGACCTGTTCTTTACCCGCCTGCTGGAATCGATCGAAACAGCGGCCATGCGCGCAGGTTACACGGTGATCACGCAATGCTCGCATTCCGACCCGGTCATAGAACGGCGCGCGGTCGAAACCCTTTTGTCCATGAGTGTCGACGGTGCCATCGTCGCCCCCTTGGGCAACAACAGCGACATGGAGGTCTATGCGCGGCTGAACGCCCGCTTGCCCTTCGTGCTGATGGATTCGCGCCCGGTGCCGCTGAAAGATGTCGATTTCATCGGGTCGGATCACAGGCAAAGCACGGGCGCGATCACCTCATATCTTTGCCGGGTGGGCGATCCGCCGATCTTCCTTGCCATGCCGCGGGTCAACTTCAACGCGCTTGAACGCGAAGCTGCCTATATCGAGAAGATGACCGAACTGGGCCTGGAACCCCGCGTTATCGGAACCGAAGCCATCAACGACGCCTGGCATTTCGAGTCGCACGGTCTGGCCGTCATGGGAAGGGCTTTTGCGCGCGGTCAATACCTGACGGCGTCGATCCTGTGCGCCAATGATCGTGTCGCCATCGGAGCCCTGCGCGCTGCAGCGAAACACGGGTTGGAGCCGGGCACCCAGCGCCGCGGCGGCCTGCGAATCGCCGGACATGACGATTATCCACTTTGCCCCTTCACTACACCCAGCCTGACCACGGTCGCACAGGATGTGACGGCCATCGGGCAGGCTGCCATCGACAGGCTGCTGGAAAAGTTACGCGCTGAAAATGTGCCGGAAACACAAGTCATTCGGTTGATTGACGGGGTGCTTAAAATCCGTGAATCGGCCTGACGCGAGACGCAATGCTGCGTTGCAGCGCCGCGCAATGAAATTTTGTGTTGACGCATCGCATTCCCAAGTCTTAGAATTGACGCATGTAAAACTTCTTGGGAGGAAGAATTATGATGACGAAGCAGCAACTGCTCGGCTCCGCGATCGGCTTTGGCCTCGCAGCCGGCCTTGCCTCTGCCGCGATGGCCGAGGAAATCACGATCGCAACCGTCAACAACGGCGACATGGTGCGCATGCAAGCGCTTTCGCCCCAATGGGAAGAAGCGACCGGGAACACGATCAATTGGGTCGTCCTGGAAGAGAACGTCCTGCGGCATAACGTGACCACCGACATTTCCACCGGTGGCGGTCAGTACGACGTCATGACCATCGGCACCTATGAGGCACCGATCTGGGGCGCGAACGACTGGCTGGTGTCCCTGAACGAAGGCATGGCCGACGACTGGAATGCCGACGATCTGCTGCCCGCCATTGCAGGCGGCCTGACCGTCGACGGCACGCTGTATGCGGCACCGTTCTACGGCGAATCCTCGATGGTCATGTACCGCAAGGACCTGATGGAAGCCGCCGGGATGGAAATGCCCGAAGCCCCGACCTGGCAGTTCATCCGTGAAGCCGCCGCCGCCATGACCGACCGCGACGCCGACATCAACGGCATCTGCGCCCGCGGCAAGGCCGGCTGGGGCGAGAACATGGCCTTCCTGACCGCCATGTCCAACTCGTTTGGTGCCCGCTGGTTCGACATGGATTGGAACGCCCAGTTCGACAGCCCCGAATGGGCCGAGACGATCAACTTCTACCTCGACATGATGAACGAATCCGGCCCCGCCGGTGCCGCCAACAACGGCTTCAACGAAAACCTGACGCTGTTCCAGCAAGGCAAGTGCGGCATGTGGATCGATGCGACCGTCGCCGCATCCTTCGTGACGAACCCCACCGACAGCACCGTTGCCGATCAGGTCGGTTTCGCACTGGCACCGGACACGGGTCTGGGCAAGCGCGGCAACTGGCTCTGGGCATGGTCGCTGGCGATCCCGACGTCCTCGCAAAAGCAGGACGTGGCCAAGGACTTCATCAGCTGGGCGACCGGCCAGTCCTACACCGAACTGGTCGCCGCGAACGAAGGCTGGGCGAACGTCCCCCCGGGCACCCGCACGTCCCTGTACGAAAATCAGGAATACCTGGATGCGGCGCCCTTCGCACAGATGACGCTGGACAGCATCAACTCTGCCGACCCGACCAACCCCTCGGTGCAGGAAGTGCCTTACACCGGCGTCCAGTTCGTCGCGATCCCAGAGTTTGCGGGCATCGCAACGCGGGTCGGTCAGCAGTTCTCTGACGCATTGGCCGGCAACCAGACCGCCGAAGAGGCCCTGGCCGCAGCCCAGTCGTTCACCACCGAAGAGATGGAAGCCGCAGGCTACTAAACCCGCCGGTCCTCCCTGCCGGGGGCGTCGAAGCCCGCCCCCGGCACCTTTACTTTTTGCATGATTCCTTCAGGCTCTTTCGCAGGTCCGGTCCCGGCCCTTCGCAAGGTCCTGTTCGCCATCGCCAAAAGGAGCCTGTCATGGCAACCGCCCATTCCAGATCAGCAGCCCGCATCATGATCGCGCCAGCCGTTTTCGTGCTGCTGGTCTGGATGCTGGTGCCGTTGCTGATGACGCTCTACTTTTCGTTCGCTGACTATCGCCCGCTCCGCGCGACCTTCGATACCTGGATCGGCTTCGACAATTACGTGTCGTTCCTGACCTCGTCATCGTTCCTCAGTTCCGTCGCCGTCACCCTGCAGATGGTCGCCGGAATCCTGGTCATCACCATCGGCGGCGGGGTCGTTCTGGCCTTGCTGCTGGATCAGCCGATGTTTGGTCAGGGGATCGTCCGCATCCTCGTCATTGCGCCGTTCTTCGTCATGCCTACCGTGTCCGCCCTGGTGTGGAAGAACATGTTCTTCAACGTGGACAACGGGTTGTTCAGTTATCTTTGGCAGTTCTTTGGCGCGCAGCCCTATGATTTCCTGTCACAGGCCCCGCTGTTCTCCATCATCGTCATCGTCGCCTGGCAATGGTTGCCCTTTGCCACGCTGATCCTGCTGACGGCCGTGCAGTCGCTGTCGTCCGAACAGCTTGAAGCAGCCGAGATGGACGGCGCCCCGCCCCTGTCGCGGTTCTGGTACATCATCCTGCCGCACCTTTCCCGCGCGATCACCGTGGTCATCCTGATCCAGACCATCTTCCTGCTGTCGATCTTTGCGGAAATCTTCGTCACCACCAACGGTGCTTTCGGCACACGCACGTTGACCTACCTCGTCTATCAGCGGGTGCTGGAAAGCCAGAACATCGGTCTGGGCAGCGCGGGCGGCATCGTTGCCGTCATCCTTGCCAACATCGTTGCCATCTTCCTGATGCGCATCGTCGGCAAAAACCTCGACAACTGAAGGGACCCGGATCATGGCACGCGCTATCACGACCCGCAAAAAGATCATGTGGACGGCCCTGGCCTGGGGCATCGGGCTGCTGATCTTCTTCCCGATCCTCTGGACGTTCCTGACCAGCTTCAAGTCGGAGGCCGCAGCGATCTCCGACCCGCCGGTCTGGTTCTTCTTCGATTGGACGACGGTGAACTACACCGACGTTCTGGCGCGGTCCAACTATCCGCTGGCGCTCACCAACTCGATCATCATCGCCGTGGGCTCCACGATCCTCGGCATCATCATCGCTGTCCCCGCCGCTTGGGCGATGGCCTTTGTGCCCGGTAAACGGACCAAGGACGTGCTGCTCTGGATGCTCTCGACCAAGATGCTGCCCGCCGTCGGCGTGCTTTATCCGCTGGTGCTGATCGCGAAGTATCTGAACGTCTATGACAGCCGCATCATGCTGATCGTCGTGCTGATGCTGATCAACCTGCCGATCATCGTCTGGATGCTCTACACCTATTTCCGAGAGATTCCGGGCGAAATTCTGGAAGCCGCGCGCATGGACGGTGCCAGTCTGCGCAACGAGATCATCTATGTCCTGACCCCGATGGCCGTGCCGGGGATCGCCTCGACGATCCTGCTGAACATCATTCTCGCCTGGAACGAGGCATTCTGGACGATCCTGCTGACAACGGTAGACGCCGCACCGCTGACCAAGTTCATCTCCAGTTTCTCGGCACCGGAAGGGCTGTTCTACGCGAAACTCAGCGCCGCCTCGATCATGGCCGTCGCGCCGATCCTTGTCATGGGCTGGTTCAGCCAGAAACAACTTGTCCGGGGTCTGACCTTCGGCGCGGTCAAATAAGGAGACCACCATGGGACGCATCACGCTTGATAAAGTGCAGAAGAAGTTCGGCGAAGTCGAGGTCATTCCGCCGCTTGATCTGACCATCGAGGACGGCGAGTTCGTCGTCTTCGTCGGCCCTTCGGGCTGCGGCAAGTCGACGCTGTTGCGTCTGATCGCGGGACTGGAGGATGTGTCTGGCGGTGAGATCCGCATCGACGGCAAGCCCGCCACCGACTTGCCGCCCGCCAAGCGCGGCCTTGCGATGGTGTTCCAGAGCTACGCGCTTTATCCGCACATGAGCGTGCGCAAGAACATCGCCTTCCCGTTGAAGATGGCGGGGATGCCGAAGGACGAACAGGACCGCCGCATCGCCAAGGCGGCGACAGCGCTGAACCTGACCGACTACCTCGATCGCAGGCCCGGCCAGTTGTCGGGCGGCCAGCGCCAGCGCGTCGCCATCGGCCGTGCCATCGTGCGGGAACCTGCGGCGTTCCTGTTCGACGAACCGCTGTCCAACCTTGACGCCGCTCTGCGGGTCGGCATGCGGATGGAGATTTCAGAGCTGCACAAGTCGCTGGCAACGACGATGATCTACGTCACCCACGATCAGGTCGAGGCGATGACGATGGCCGACAAGATCGTCGTGCTGCGCGCCGGCAACATCGAGCAGGTCGGCTCACCTCTCGAACTCTACAAGGCACCGCGCAATACCTTTGTTGCGGGCTTCATTGGGTCTCCCAAGATGAACCTGCTGACCGGCCCGATTGCGGCGCAACACGATGCAACGACCATCGGCATTCGGCCTGAACATCTTGACGTTGTCGAAAGCGGTGGCACGTTCACGGGCCGCGTCGGTGTGGCTGAACACCTTGGCTCTGACACCTTCTTTCACGTTCACATCCCGGAAATGGACGAACCGATGACGGTCCGCGCCGGGGGTGAGGTCGGCCTGACTCACGGCGACACCATCCATCTGCAACCGCGCGCCGAACATATCCACCGCTTCAACGCACAGGGACAACGCATCGCATGACACGGCTGGCAGGAAAATCTGCATTGATCACCGGATCGGCGCGCGGAATCGGACGCGGCTTTGCCGAACGCTACATCGCGGAAGGTGCCACCGTCGCAATCGCCGACATCAACATGGCGGCCGCCGAACAGACCGCCGCCGAGATTGGCAACAATGCCTATGCGGTGCATCTGGACGTGACCGATCAGGCCAGCATCGACGCGGCCATCGCATCAGTCGTGGACAAGTCAGGCAAGATCGACATCCTCATCAACAACGCCGCCCTGTTCGATGCGTCGGAAACCGTCGACATCACCCGCGCGTCCTATGACAAGCTTTACGCGGTCAACGTCGCCGGCACGCTCTTTACCATGCAGGCCGCGGCCAAACGGATGATCGCGCAGGGCCACGGCGGCAAGATCATCAACATGGCCTCCCAGGCCGGGCGGCGCGGCGAAAGCCTTGTGCTGGTCTATTGTTCGACCAAGGCCGCCGTCATCAGCATGACGCAATCCGCCGGGCTGAACCTGATCCGGCACGGCATCAACGTGAACGCCATCGCCCCCGGCGTCGTGGACGGAGAGCATTGGGAACACGTCGACAGCATGTTCGCCAGGCTCGAAGGCAAGCCACAGGGCCAGAAGAAGGCCGAAGTCGCCGCGGGAGTGCCGGCCGGTCGCTTTGCCGTGCCAGCCGACCTGACAGGCATGGCGGTCTTTCTCGCCTCGTCCGAGGCCGACTACATCGTCTCGCAGACCTACAACGTCGACGGCGGCCAGTGGATGAGCTGACGACCCGCGACACGCCTCAAGACCCCTTAGAAAGCCCCATCATGGCCACCCCCCTTTCCCTGTCCACCCTGTCCGACCTGCCCGGCGACGTGCGCGTCCCGTCCTATGATCGCGCGACCCTGTCACCCGGTATCGTGCATATCGGCCTTGGCAACTTTCACCGCGCCCATCAGGCGTGGTATCTGCATCGGCTGATGGAGCAGGGGCAGGCGCAAGACTGGGCGATCCTTGGTGCGGGCGTGCGCCCTGCCGACGCCGCTGCGCGCGACAAGATGCTGGCGCAGGACTGCCTGACCACGCTCATCGAACTCGATCCGTCCGGCAAGTCGGCAGAGGTGACGGGGTCGATGATCGACTACATCCCGGTCGTCGACGGCAACGCCGCGCTGGCCGACGCGATGTCTGATCCCGCGATCCGCATCGTCGCGTTGACCGTCACCGAAGGCGGCTACTACCTGAACGCCGATGGTGGTTTCGATGCGGCCCACGCCGACATGACCCACGATGCAGCCCACCCCGGCACGCCGCGCAGCGCGTTCGGTGCGATGGTGGCCGCCTTGCGTCGCAGGCGCGATGCGGGAACCGGGCCGTTCACCTGCCAGTCCTGCGACAACCTGCAAGGCAACGGCGACATCCTCCGGCAGACGATCACCGGGCTTGCCCGCCTGTCCGACCCGACCCTTGCGGACTGGATCGACGCGAAATGCACCTTTCCGAATGCGATGGTCGACTGCATCGTCCCTGCGACGGGACCATCCGAACTGGCGCTTGCCCGTGATTTCGGCATTGCCGACAACGTCCCCGTCACGCACGAGAATTTCCGCCAATGGGTGATCGAAGATCGCTTTTGCGCCGGACGTCCCGACTGGGACAAGGTGGGGGCCACCTTTACTGACGATGTCCACGCCTACGAATCCATGAAGATTCGCATCCTGAACGGCGGACATCAGGTCATTGCCAACGCGGGCGAGATCCTGAGCGTCGAAACCATCGCCGGCTGCATGGAACATCCCCTGATCCACGCCCTGTTTCGCAAGGTCGAGATGGAGGAGATCGTGCCCCACGTCCACGCCGTGCCCGGCATGACGCCGCAGGCCTACGTGGACCTGATCGACAGCCGCTTTTCCAACCCCGAAATCCGTGACACGACGCGCCGCGTCGCGTTTGACGGATCGTCGCGACATACCGGGTTCATCCTGCCGGTCGTGCGCGACGCGCTGAAGGCGGGCACGCCGATCCAGGGACTTGCGCTGGTCGAGGCGCTGTGGGCGCGCATGTGCGACGGCACGCGCGAGGACGGCACGACGATCGCGGCCAACGATCCCGTCTGGGCCGATCTGCAAGCCGCCGCCAAGGCCGCCAAAGACCGGCCTGCCGCGTGGCTGGACCAGCGTCGCCTTTACGGTGATTTGGCGCAGGACGCGGCATTTGCCGGGGCTTTTTCCGCATGGCTGACGCTGATCTGGTCGGACGGGACCGAAGCCGCTTTGTCAGCCTACGCAGGCTGACAAGGTCACGGACGGACCTACATCGTCGCGCCGACCTGCCAGGGCACGAATTCATTGTCGCCAAGGCCCAAGGCTTCGGACTTCGTGACCTGCCCCGACGCGACAGCACGGATCATGTCGAAGATTTCTTGCCCCTTGTCCGCCATGCTGACGCCGCGTGTCACGATATCGCCCGTCGTCATGTCCATGTCGTCGGGCATCTGCGCATAAAGCGCGTCAGAGGTCGCAAGCTTGATCGTCGGCGCAGGCTTCGACCCGAAGGCGGACCCCCGCCCGGTCGTGAAAACGACGATCTGCGCGCCACCGGCGATCTGCCCGGTGACGGACACCGGGTCGTAACCGGGGCTGTCCATGAAGACAAAGCCGGGCTCGGTGACCTGTTCGGCATAGTCGTAGACCGCCGTCAGCGGCGTCGAACCGCCCTTGGCGGCAGCACCCAGCGATTTTTCCAGGATCGTCGTCAGCCCGCCCTGCTTGTTGCCGGGACTGGGGTTGTTGTCCATCGAACCGCCGTTGATGGCGGTATAATTCTCCCACCAGCGGATCTGGCCGATCAGCTTGTCACCGACCGCCGCACTGGCGGCGCGGCGCAGAAACAGTTGTTCGGCCCCGTAGATTTCGGGCGTCTCTGCGAGGATCGCCGTCGCGCCCTGTGCCGCCAACAGGTCCGACGCCACGCCCAGCGCCGGGTTCGCGGTGATGCTGGAAAACCCGTCCGACCCGCCGCATTGCAGCGCGACGCGCAGCGCGCTCATCGGTTGTGGGGTGCGTGCGACGGCGGCGACCTGCGGCAGGATCTGCGCCACATGCGCCTTGATCGCGTCGATGGTGGCACGGGTGCCGCCGGTGCCCTGAATGGTCAGCGCATGAAAGCGTTCGGTGCCGGCATCTCCGAAATGCGACTGCATCCGCGCGATCTGCATCGCCTCGCACCCCAGGCCGACAAAGACCGTCGCACCCACGTTCGGATGCGTCGCATGGCCCCACAGCACCCGGTCGAGGATCGCGAACCCCGGCCCGTCCTGATCCATGCCGCAGCCGGTGCCGTGCGCCAGCGCCACGATCCCGTCGATGCTTGGATGGTCGACCAGAATCCCCGATGCCTCGATTTCGCGCGCCGCCTTGCGGATGACGGTGGCAGAGCAGTTGACCGTCGCGACAAGCGCGATGTAGTTGCGCGTGCCGACCCGGCCATCGGCACGCAGGTAGCCCTGAAAGGTCAGCGCCGCGGTTTGCGGCATGGCCGCGCGTGCGATGTCCAGATCGACGCCGATGACGTAGTCCTGATCGTGGTCGGAAAAGGCGCAGTTGTGGGTGTGGACATGCTCGCCTGCCGCGATGTCCTGCATCGCCGTGCCGATGATCTGCCCGAACTTCAGCACCGCCTGCCCCGTCGTCATCGCCTGCCGCGCAATCTTGTGACCGGGTGCCACGGGTTTGGCCAAGGGCGCGCCAAGGCCCAGCGGATCGCTGCCCGCAGTGGCGCGTTCGGTCAGGACGGCGACAGTATCGGCCGGGTGCAGGATCAGGGCGTCAGGCATGTGTGCTTTCATGGGTCAGGGCACGGATCACGCCGCGCAGCTCGGCCAACCCGCGCAGGCGACCGATCAGAGGGTAGCCGGGGATCAGCGTCCGGTCGAGGTCCGACAGGATGTGATGACCATGATCGGGCCTGAAGGGCATGGCATGGTCGGCCCGGCCGATGTCGCGCCGCCGGGTCTCCTCCATCAACAGGACGCGGCACAGGGCAACCATGTCCGTGTCGCCGTCCAGATGTGCCGCTTCCTCGAACGATCCGTCCCGGTCCTTGGCCACGTTGCGCAGGTGGGCAAAGTGGATGCGGTCGGCGAACCGTGCGGCGATGGCCGGTACGTCGTTCGCGGGGTTCGCACCCAGCGATCCGGCACACAACGTCAGGCCATTCGCGGGCGTATCGACCGCGTCCATGATCCATGCGATGTCATTCGCGTCCGACACGATACGCGGCAGGCCAAGGATGTCGCGTGGCGGATCGTCCGGGTGAACGCAAAGGCGCATGCCGAGGTCAGTGGCGGTCGGAATGACTTCCTCCAGAAAGCGCTTGTAATGCGCCCGCAGCGTTGCGCGGTCGATGCCCGCGTAGCTGTCCAGTGCGCGGCGCAGGCCCGGAATGTCGTAGCGGTCGAACGCCCCCGGCAGACCCGCCATGATCGCGGCAAGCAGCGCGTCGCGGTCGGCCTCGCTGGCTTGCTGGAACCATGCGGCGGCCTTGTTCAGAACCTCGGGTGAATAGTCCGCTTCGGCCTCTCTGCGGCCCAGCATGTGAACCTCGAAGGCGGCCATGCGCACGGCCTCGAACCGCAGGCACGTGCCGCCGCCCTTGACGGGCGCGGCAAGGTCCGTGCGGGTCCAGTCCAGCAAGGGCATGAAATTGTAGCAGATCGTGGTGATCCCCTCCGCCGCGAGGTTCGCCATCGACTGCCGGTAGTTGGCGAACAGTGTCGTCAGATCGCCGGTTCCCCGCTTGATGTCCTCGTGGATCGGCAGGCTTTCAACGACCACCCAGTCGAAACCCGCCTGCGTCACCCGCGCCTTGCGGGCGGCGATCGCGTCCTTGGACCAGACTGCGCCATATGGGATTTCATGCAGGGCCGTGACGATGCCACGCGCGCCTGTCTGCGCCACCTCGGCCAACGCAATCGCGTCCAGATCGCCATACCAGCGCCAGCTTTCGATCATGGGGCGACCTCTGCGGCAGCGGCGCGCGCGCCTTGCGACCAAAGAAGCGCTGCAGCCTGCATGACCGGGGCGGCCAGAAGCGCGGCGATGTCGGCGGGAAATATCTGTTCCAGCGACAGCAACGCCGTGACCGTGCCGGGCACGCTGTCGGTCGCCGTCTTGCGCAGCAGGACCGCCATCGGGTCGCGCACGTCGATGGGCGAACCCGCCTCATCCGTGCCCGCGACGTAACGCATCCAGCCTGCCACGGCGAGGCACAGCGCCGGGCTGTCGCGCCCCGCATCGATATTCGCGCGAAGGGTGCCCAGCAGGCGTTGCGGCAGTTTCTGGCTACCGTCCATCGCGATTTGCCACGTGCGGTGCCGGATCGCGGGGTTGGCGTAGCGGTCGAACAGCGCGTCGGCATAGTCAGGCAGGCTGACGCCCTCGGGCGCTTTGACGGCGGGCATGATCTCTGCCCAGCACCGATGGACATAGGTGGCAAAGACCGGGTCGGCGACGGTGTCGGCAATGGTTTCATGCCCCGCCAGATAGCCAAGGTAGGCCAGCGCCGAATGGGTGCCGTTCAGCATCCGCAGCTTCATGTCTTCGAAGGCGGTCACGTCGTCCACCATCTGCGCCCCGGCGGCGGCAAAATCGGGACGGTCACCGCTCACGAAATCGTCCTGCACCGCCCATTGGCGGAAGGGTTCGTGCACGACGGGGGCGGCGTCGTGGCGGCCGGTCAGGCGTTCCACCGTTGCGATATCGGCGTCGGTGGTGGCGGGCGTGATGCGGTCGACCATCGTGGCAGGGAACCGCCCCTCGGACGCGATCCAGTCCGCCAGTGCCGGGTCGATGCGGCGGGCGAGGTCGAGGATCACGCCACGCACCAACGCCCCGTTGTGCGGAAGGTTGTCGCAGGTCATCACGGTGAAGGGCGGTAGCCCCGCGGCCATCCTGCGTTGCAGCGCACGCACGATGTAGCCGGGGGCAGAGCGTGGCAACTCGTGGGACAGGTCGTGGCGGATGTCCGGATGATTGGCGTTCAGGTGTCCGGTCGCCGGATTGTGGCAGTAGCCCTTTTCCGTCACGGTCAGCGACACGATCTTCACGCGCGGATCGGCCATCGCGACCAGCACGGCCTCCGGGTCTTCCGGTGCCACAAGCACGTCGTTCAGCACGTCGATCACCCGCGTCTGTGGCCCGTCAGGTGCAAGCGTGACCGAGGTATAGGCCCAGCCCTGTGGCTTCAGGGCATCGCGGGTGTCGGGACTGCGCAAGGAGACGCCGACGATGCCCCATGCACCGCCAGACGCCTGCATCGCATCGGCGACATAGACGCAGCCGAAAGCGCGAAAGAACGCGCCGAGGCCAAGGTGAACGATGCCCGTCGCAGGGCGTGGCGTTTCGGGTCTGGTCAGGCGGTCAACGGGCAAGCCAGCCTCCATCCACGTTGAGGATCGCGCCGTGGACATAGGCGCTGGCGGGCGTGCAAAGATAGACGGCGGCCCCGGCGATATCCGACGCCTGCCCCCAGCGACCCGCCGGGATTCGGTCGAGGATCGCGGCATTGCGGCCAGCGTCGGCGCGCAGAGCCTGCGTGTTGTTCGTCTCGATGTAGCCGGGGGCGACGGCGTTCACGTTGATCCCACGGGCGGCCCATTCGTTCGCCAGAAGCTTCGTCAGGCCCGCGACACCATGTTTGGACGCAGTATAGCTTGACACGCGGATGCCGCCCTGAAACGACAATAGCGATGCGATGTTGACCACGCGACCCTGTGCGCCACGGGCAAAGACCGCCTTGGCAAAGGCCTGCGTGGTAAAGAACAGCGCCTTCAGGTTCACGTCCATGACGGCGTCCCAGTCGCTTTCCGTGAAATCCACCGCATCGTTGCGCCGGATGATGCCCGCATTGTTCACCAGAATATCGACGGGTTGATCCGTGAACAGCCCCTGCCCCGCCATCGGATCGCTGAAATCGACCAGCACCGACGACGCCGTGCCGCCTTCGTCTTCGATCAGGGCGACCGTTTCGTCACAGGCGCGGCGCCCGGCGCAGATCACTTCGGCGCCCGCCTGCGCCAGAGCGACGGCAATCGCCTGACCGATCCCGGTATTGGCCCCGGTGACCAGGGCGCGCTGGCCGGTCAGGGAAAACATGCTCACCGCAGCGCCTCCATCGGGATCATGTCCATGTCGGTGAAATCGACGTTATCGCCCGCCATCGCCCAGCAGAAGGTATAGGACCCGGTGCCGGCCCCCGCATGAACCGACCAGGGCGGAGAGATCACGGCCTCTTCGTTCGCCATGACGATGTGGCGGGTCTGGGTCGGTTCACCCATGATGTGAAACACGCGGCGGTCGGCGGGCATGTCGAAATAAAGATACGCCTCCATCCGGCGGTCGTGGGTATGCGCGGGCATGGTATTCCAGACAGAGCCTTCGGCAAACTGCGTGTAACCCATCAGAAGCTGGCAGGACTCGGCTACATCTGGGTGCAGAAATTGCAGGATCACACGTTCGTTCGCGGTTTCCGCCGATCCCATTTCCACCCGGCGGGCATCCGACAGCTTGATCAGCCGCGTCGGGCAGGTGCGATGCGCTGGCGCGGACAGGATGTAGAACCGCCCAGCCCCGGCAAAATCGACCGCCCCGGCCCCCATGCCGATATAGACGACCTCGCCCTTTTCCAGGGTATGCGTGTCGCCCCCAACCGTGACGGTTCCGGCGTCACCCACGTTCAGCACCGCCATTTCGCGGCGCGCAAGGAAGGTCGGGGTGCCCGTCTCCTCGACCCGGTCCAGCGTCAACGGGCCATTGCCCGGCACGGCAGAGCCGAGGATCAGGCGATCATAGTGACTGTAGACCAGCGTGATCTGATCCGCTGCAAACAGCCCGTCCACATGGAAATGGTCGCGCAGCCCCTCTGTATCCAGTGTGCGGGCGGTGGCGGGGTCAATGGCATAGCGGGTCTGGGTGGTCAGCATGGGTTTTCTTTCAGTCTCTTACAGGAAATCGTCGCGGCGGGGCGTGAAGGCGTCAATCAAATCTCCGGCCTCCACGCAAACGCAACCGTGGGTAACGTGGGACGGGATCACGAGGCTGTCGCCGGGCGTCAGGTCATGCGCCACACCGTCAAGGGTGAAGGTGAACCGCCCGGATTTGACGTAGGTTGCCTGCACATGGTGATGGCTGTGCGGCTTGCCGCAGGCCCCGGCAGCAAAGCCGACAGCGACCAGCATCATGTCGGGCGTCTCGGACAGGACCTGGCGGGTGACGCCGGGCTCGGGGGTGACGACGGGATAGGGCATTGCAAACCTTTCTAGCGAAACAGCGACGGCAACCAAAGTGACAGCGCAGGAATGTAGGTGACAAACATGAGCGTGACGAAGGCAGCCCCGTAGAACGGCCAGATCGTGCGCACCGCCTGCGTGATCGGAATGCGCCCGACGGCGCAGCCGACGAACAGCACCGCCCCGACTGGCGGCGTGCACAGCCCGATGCCAAGGTTCAGGATCAGGATCACGCCGAAATGCACCGGATCGACGCCAAAGGCAGTGGCGACCGGCAAGAAGATCGGCGTCGTGATCACGATCAGCGGCGACATGTCCATGAAAGTGCCAAGGATCAGCAGGATCACGTTCAAGAGCAGCAGGATCACGATGGGATTGTCGCTGACGCCCTGCATCGCCTCGATCATCATGGTCGGTACCTTGAGGTAGGCCAGCAGCCAGCCGAAGGAGGCCGCGCAGCCGATCACCAGCAGCACCATCGCCGTCGTGCGCACCGCCGCCATCGTCGCGGCGACGAAATCGTTGAAGGACAAGGTGCGATAGACGAAGAACGTGACGCCCAGCGCGTAGACGACGGCGATGTTCGACGATTCCGATGCAGTGAACACACCGGACCGCACACCGCCGAAGATGATCGCGACAAGGATCAGGCCGGGCAATGCACCGGCAAAGATCATGCCAAGCGCGCCGAAACCGGGAAAGACCTCGGTCGGATAGCCGCGCCTTACGGCCACGACCCATGCGGCGATCATCAAAGACAGCGCCAGCAGCAGACCGGGGATGATCCCTGCGGTGAACAGGTCCGCGATGGAAATGCGGCCCCCGGCACTGATCGAATAGATGATCATGTTGTGCGACGGCGGCAGCAGCAGCGCGATGATCGACCCGACGACCGTCAGGTTCACGGCATAATCGACATCGTAGCCGCGTTCCTTCATCTGCGGGACCATCAGACCACCGACGGCAGAGGCGTCAGCCGCCGCCGACCCCGACACGCCACCGAACATCACGGAAGCCAGCACGTTCACTTGCCCCAGCCCGCCGCGCAGATGACCGACCATCGCGCCCGCCAGCGCCACCAGCCTGCGGGCGATGTCGCCGCGCACCATCAGGTCGCCCGCATAGATGAAGAACGGGATCGCCATCAGCGCAAAGACCGACACGCCCGAATTCAGGCGCTGGAACACCACGACGGGCGGGAGGCCGAGGTAGAGGATCGTGGCAAAGCTTGCCACGCCAAGGCAGAAGGCGACCGGCGTGCCGATCACCAACAGGAACACGAATGATCCGAACAGGACATAAAGTTCCATTCAGGCGGCCTCCACTTCCGCGTCGTCGCCAAAGCGATTGGTGGGCAGGCCCGCCGCGCGGCGGGCGATGCGTTCGGCGGAAAACAGGACGATCAACGCCCCGCCAAAGACGACGGGCAGGAAATTCCAAGCGCCCGAGATGCCCAGCGACGGCATGTCGTTTCCGGATGTCTTGTAGGCCAATGAAGATCCATACCAGACCATGCCGCAGCCGAAGGCTGTGACGAATAAATCGGACAAGGTGTAAAGCACCATCTTCGCGCGATGCGGCAGGACATAGAGCAGCACGTCGAATGACAGGTGGTATCCTTCGCGGATGCCGACGGCGGCACCGAGGAAGATGAACCAGCCCATGATCATCACGGCCGCAGGTTCGGTCCAGATGATGCTGTCGTTCAGCACGTAGCGCCAGAAGACCTGTGCCGCGATGAAGGCGGTCATCAGGACAAGCCCGACCCCCGCGACCCAAAGGGCCAGCCGGGCAAGCGCGCCGGTCAGGTGCGCCACCTGCAACATGAAACGTTCCAAAACCTGTCCCCTGACATCAAAGTCCCGCGCCCGGATCAGTCCGGGCGCGGACGCGTGGCTTATTCAGTGGCCTGAATGTCGGTGACCATCTGCTTGAGCGTGTCGGAGGTGACATACTTTTCGTAGACCGGGACCATTGCTTCGATGAAGGGTGTCTTGTCGATGTCGGTGATGATCTCGACTCCGGCGGCGCGGACCTTGTCCTCGGACTCCTTCTCGCGTGCGGCCCAGAGATCGCGCATCACGGGGACGACGTCCTTTGCGGCCTGGCGCACGATCTCCTGATCCTCGGCGCTCAGCGCCTCGAAGCTGGATTTCGCCATGACCAGCACTTCCGGCACGATCAAGTGTTCGTCCATCGTGAAGTATTTGGCGACCTCGTAGTGCCCCGAGCTGTCGTAGGACGGCCAGTTGTTCTCGGCCCCATCGATGACGCCGGTCTGGATGCTGGAATACACCTCGCCATAAGGCATCGGGGTCGCATTGGCCCCCAGCGCACTGACCATGTCGACGAACATGTCGGACTGCATGACGCGGAACTTCATGCCGGCCAGGTCTTCCATCGCGGTGATCGGCTTTTCCGAGTTATAGAAGCTGCGCGAACCGCCGTCGAAGAACGCGAGGCCGACCAGGTCATGGTCGCTGAAGGCGTCCAGAATCTGCTGACCGATGGGTCCGTCCATCACCTTGTGCATGTGATCGACCGATCGGAAGATATAGGGCAGCGACGGGACCTGCGTTTCCTCGATCATGTTGTTGAACGGCCCGAGGCTGACCCGGTTCATGTCGATGACGCCGAACTGCGTCTGCTCGATGGTGTCCTTTTCCTCGCCCAACTGGGCCGAGGCGAAGACCTCGATGCACAGGCGGCCTCCGGTGCGTTCCTCCAGCAGCTTGCCCATTTCCTGCACGGCGACCACGGTGGGATAGCCGTCGGGATGGGTGTCGGACGACCGCAGCGTCGTCTCGCAGGCGGTGGCGGCGGTGGCCATTGCGGCGCTGCCCAGCAGGGCCGCGAAAAGTGAAGTCTTGATATTCATTGGATTTCCTCCCCAGGAATGTGGCTGATCACAGCCGGTAGGCCTGCTTTGCAAGCCGATAAGCAAGGTCATGGGCGACCTCGGGTGCTTCGTCCTCGGCCAGACGGCCGGTGGCGACGAGATTGGCCAGAAAGGCGCAATCGACCCGCCGTGCCACATCGTGACGGGCGGGAATCGAACAGAAGGCGCGGGTGTCGTCGTTGAAGCCCACGGTGTTGTAGAAGCCGGCGGTTTCCGTCGTCATCTCGCGGAACCGCATCATGCCTTCGGGGCTGTCGTGAAACCACCATGGCGGGCCAAGCCGTAGGCAAGGATAGACGCCGGCCATTGGCGCCAGTTCCCGCGCGTAGGTGGTTTCATCCAGCGTGAACAGGATGACGGTCAGGTCGGCACGGTGGCCGACAGCATCCAGCAAAGGCTTTAGCGCGTGGACGTAGTCGGTGCGCATCGGAATATCGTAACCCTTGTCGCGGCCATGACGGGCGGCGACCGGATCGGAATGGTTGCGGAACGCGCCGGGATGGATTTGCAGCACAAGCCCGTCATCCAGCGACATCCGCGCCATTTCCGTCAGCATGTGACCGCGAAAGGCGTCGGCCTCATCGTCAGTGCAGGTGCCTTGCAGGGCCTTGTCGAACAGTTGCGCCGCAACGTCTTGGGCCAGGTCTTCCGTCCGGGCGGAGGAATGGCCGTGGTCGCTGGAGGTCGCGCCGAAGGACTTGAAGTAATCGCGCCGGTTGCGATGCGCCGCGAGATAGCCTTGCCATGACGTCGCATCCTCGCCTGCCATCTCTCCCATCTTGGCCACGTTGTCGGCAAAGCCGGCGAAGGCGGGATCGACCACGGCATCGGGGCGATAGGCGGTGACGACCTTGCCGGTCCAACCCGATTCGCGGATCATGCGGTGCCATTTCAGATCGTCGATGGCGGATTCGGTCGTCGAGATCGCCTCGATGTTGAAGCGTTCGAACAGGGCGCGGGGGCGGAAGGCATCGGTCTGCAACTGCGCGTCGATCTGGTCGTATATCGAATCGGCGCTGGTGACAGACAGACGGTCGGTGACGCCAAAGACGTCGTGAAACGCATGATCCAGCCACATTCGCGACGGCGTGCCGCGAAACAGGTGAAAGTTCTGCGCAAACAGCCGCCAGACCTCACGCGGATCGACATCCGCCACGGTGCCGTCGGCACGCGGCACGCCCAATGCGTCAAGCGGGATGCCTTGGGACTGCAACATGCGAAACACGTAATGGTCCGGGGTTACGAAAAGTTGCGAAGGGTTTGCAAAGTTCTGATCCTGCGCGAACCAGCGCGGGTCGATATGCCCGTGCGGGCTGATGATCGGCAGGTCGCGGACACCATCATAAAGCTGTCGCGCCATGCGCCGCAGGGTCGGGTCCGCCGGAAACAGGCGGTCATCATCCAGATCTGACATGCGGCCCCTCTCTTGATGATGCCGGTCAGGCCGGGCATCATCCTTCAACTGAAATCCTAGTTTTTCAGTTTTAGCTTGTCAACTGATATCCCAGTTGCACGAAGCTGGTGTTTTCGTGATAGGGTCGGGTGACGAAGTGAAGGAGCCAACGGCATGACAATGGCAGCAATGCAGAATGCTAACCTGATGACTTTGCCCCCATTACGGCAGGTGTCGCAGCCGACCGTCGCGGATCAGGTCTTTGACATTCTGCAACAGCGCATCCTGACACTTGAACTTGCACCGGGTACCAAGATTTCCGAAACCGACGTCGCGACCCAGATCGGCGTGTCCCGCCAGCCGGTGCGCGAAGCATTCAAGCGTTTGGCAAAGCTTGGTTTCCTGCACATTCGTCCGCAGAGCGGCACGACAGTCACGCTGATCTCCGAGGCATCGGTCGTGAAATCGCGTTTCATCCGCCTCGCCCTCGAGGTGCAGACCTGCCGAAGTGCCTGCACGCACATGGCCCCCGACGGCCTGGCCGAATTGTCTGACCTGCTTGACCGCCAGCGGGCCGTGATTGCCAACGACGACCGCCAGACATTCCACGCCCTCGACGATGCGTTCCACAATCAGATCTGCGTCAGCGCCGGCGTCGGCTTTGCGTGGGAGGTGATCAGCGAGAACAAGGCTCATATGGATCGCGTGCGGATGCTGTCGCTTGATACGGCATCGCAGAACCTTGCGCTGGACGAACACGTCGCGATCTTCGATGCCCTTTCGTGCCGCGACGAGGCGGCGGCGATCGCCGCCATCACCGCGCATCTGTCGCGCATACTCGCGCTGGTCGATCGGCTGAAGACAGAGAACCATTCGTGGTTCACGGATGCGCTGGCATGACCCGTATTCTGTCCATCGGCGAATGCATGGTCGAAATGGCCCCCACCGCCGCGCCCGGCGAATTTCGCATGGGTTTCGCGGGGGACACGATGAACACGGCGTGGTACCTGCGCCGCCTGCTGCCTGCGACCGACAGCGTCGACTATCTTACCGCGGTTGGCACCGACGGCATTTCAGAACAGATGATTGCCTTTCTGACCGACGCTGGCCTTGGCATCGCCCATGTGCAGCGGCGGTCGGACCGCACAGTCGGGCTTTACATGATCCAGTTGGCGGCAGGAGAGCGCAGCTTCAGCTACTGGCGCGGGCAAAGTGCGGCGCGGACGCTGGCGCAGGACGACATCGCGCTGGAGCGCGCCCTGTCACAGGCAGACATCGCCTATGTGTCCGGCATCACCCTCGCGATCTTGCCCGAGGATGATCGGGCGCGGCTGATGACGGCGCTTGCGGCCCATCGTGCGGGTGGCAGGCAGGTGGTCTTCGACCCCAACCTGCGCCCGCATCTGTGGCAGGACACAGATGTCATGACCGCTGCGGTGATGCAGGCCGCACGGATCAGCGACATCGTCCTGCCGTCACACGACGACGAGGTGACGTGGTTCGGCGACGCGGATGTGGCGGCGACGGCGCGGCGCTACGCCGACGCCGGGGCAACCTGCGTCGTGGTCAAGAACGGTCCGGGTCCGATGCTGTCGCTGGAGGACGGCAAAAGCCAGGAACACGCACCGGCCAAGGTCGACCGCGTCGTCGACACGACCGCCGCAGGCGATTCCTTCAACGCGGGCTATCTGGCCGCCCGGATCGCCGGGGCCGACCAGGCCACGGCGATCACGCGAGCGTCAGAGCTGGCCGCGCGCGTCATCGGCGCGCGCGGGGCACTTGTCCCGATCACCTGATCGCTGACCCGCGTCAGGCGGCAGGCTTGTCCCGCACGTCGTCGGGCAGCAAGGCCGTCGGCATGTTCTGGTAACAGACTGGCCGCAGGAACCGCCGGATCGCCAAGGTGCCGACCGAAGTCGCGCCGAAGTTCGTGCTGGCGGGATAAGGTCCACCGTGCACCATCGCATCCGCGACCTCGACGCCGGTGGGAAAGCCGTTGACCAGCAGACGCCCGGCCTTGCGTTCCAGAACGGGCACCAGCCGCTGACCCAGCGCGGTATCGCCGTCGTCCATCTGAAGCGTGCAGGTCAGTTGTCCGTGCAGGCCGCGCGCGATGGCCAGCATGTCCTCGTCAGAGGCGGCGCGGATCACGATACCAGCAGGGCCGAACATCTCGATCGCCAGATCGTCGTTCGCCAGCCAGTCCGCGGCATCGACGACGAACAGCGCCGGCCCGGCCTCGCGGCCGTCGCAGGCGGCGTTCAGGCGGGTCGACACGTTGGCGGCACCGGCGATTTTCTCGACACCGTGGCGATAACCTTCGGCCGTGCCGCCGGTCAACATCGGGGCGGGGGCCACGTCTTTCAACGCAGTCTCGGCCGCATCGATGAAGGCGTCGGCGTCCGCGTCGCGGATCACGACGATACCGGGGTTGGTGCAGAACTGGCCGACACCCATCGTCAGCGATCCGGCCCAACTTGTGCCGATGTCTGCGGCGCGCGCACCAGAGGCGGCGGGCAGCACGAAGACCGGATTGATCGCACCCAGCTCTCCGAAGAACGGGATCGGTTCGGGGCGCGACATCGCCAGATCGAACAGCGCCTTGCCACCCCGGAACGATCCGGTGAAGCCCACGGCGCGGGTCAGCGGGTGCTGCACCAACGCCTCGCCCGCCGCGTTCGTGTTGGACTGGACGAAGCCGAAGGTGCCCTTGGGCATCCCGGTCTTTTCCACGGCAGCCGCGATGGCCTGCGCGACGATCTCTCCCGTCGCGGGGTGGCCGGGATGGCCTTTGTAGACAACGGGGCAGCCTGCGGCGAGGGCAGCTGCGGTGTCGCCGCCGGCCGTGGAAAACGCCAACGGAAAGTTTGACGCGCCGAAGACACCGACGGGGCCAAGCGGGCGCTGGATCATCCGCAGGTCGGGGCGCGGCAGGGGCGCGCGGTCCGGCATGGCCGCGTCAAGGCGCACATCAAGGTAGTCGACCTTGCGGATATGGTCCGCGAACAGGCGCAACTGTCCAGTTGTGCGGCCGCGCTCGCCATTCAGGCGGGCTTCCGGCAAGCCGGTCTCGGCAGTCCCGTAGGCCGTCAGGTCATCGCCGCGCGCCTCGATCTCGTCGGCGATGGCGTCCAGAAAGGCAGCGCGGTCGGCGCGACTGGTCCAGCCGTAAGTCTCGAACGCGGCCTCGGCGGCCTGCATGGCAGCGTCGATCTCTGCCGCGCCGCCGGACTGGAAGGTCTGCGCGTCGCCGGTGACGGGGTCGGATTGAAAGGACGCGCCTCCCGCGACCCAGGCCCCATTGATGTAGTGGTTGCCGGTCAGCTTGGTCATGTCGTCTTCCTTCTTGTCAGTCGTGAAAAGCCGCGACGCTGGTGCGGCGGCCCAGCATGAAGGCATCCGCCACATGCTGGAGGGGGCTGGTGTCCACGTCGGACTGGCCAGCCTCGATGAGTTCGGCAAAGCGGTGATAGAGACCGGGGTATTCGCCCGGCCCATCCGTCGCCTGCGCCATGCCGTCGATATGCAGGGTCGCCCCGCCATCGGTCAGGCGCACCTGTCCAACGGTTGTATCGACCGTGATGTTCCAGCTTTGCGGGCCTTGCTGTCGCCAGTCGAAAGCGGCACCAACAGTCATGCCCGCAGGCCCGGCAAAGGTCAGGTCGGCGGCGATGGGCGTGTCGCGGTTTTCCGGAAAGGCAAGCGTCGCGGCGGTCAGATGCACCGGGTTCGGCAGGATCGCAGTCATGATCGACAGGGCATTGATGCCGGGGTCGAATACGCCAAGGCCACCCGCCTGCCAGATCCACTCCTGTCCCGGATGCCAACGCCGCACATCTTCCTTCCAGTCGATCTGGACGTGCCGGATCGTGGCATCGCGCAGATGCGCGCGGGCCTGTGCCACGCCCGCCGCCTCTCGCGAATGCCATGTCGTGTAAAGCGTCACGCCTTTCGCGCGGGCCAGGCGTTCCAGTTTCAGCACCTCTGACACGGTGGCACCGGGCGGCTTTTCCAGCATGATATGCTTGCCTGCCGCTAGTGCTGCGGTGGCGATATCAAAACGCGGCACAGGGGGCATGCAAAGCGACAGGACACGGATGTCGGGGCGTGCCTTCAGCAGGTAAGCGATGTCCGCGTGATTTTCCACGCCGTCGATGCCGCCGGACCGGCTGACGGTCGCGGCCAGATGAAACGCGCTGCTGCCCGCGATGGCTGGAATGTGCTGGTCACGGGCAATCTTGCCGATGCCCAGGAGGGCGATGGGTTCGCTGACGAGCTGGCGGCCCACGCCGCCTGCACCGGCTCCTCGTACGTCAGTGACTGTCACGTGGCACCTCGTGTCCGCGGTTTCCTTTCAGGATGGTGAAATCGGCACCGGTGTCGGCCCCTTCGACCATGTCGACGAACAGCTTGGAATAGCCGCTGGTGAACATGGGCGCGGGCGGGGTCCATGCGGCCAGCCGCGCGGCCAGTTCGCCGTCCGAGATATCCAGATGGATGCGCCGGGCTGCGACGTCGAGTTCGATCATGTCGCCGGTCCGCACGACGGCCAGCGGACCACCCGCCGCAGCCTCGGGTGCCGTATGCAGGACGACGGTGCCATAGGCGGTGCCGGACATGCGCGCGTCCGAAATCCGCACCATGTCGGTGATGCCTTTCTTCAGCACCTTGGGCGGCAGGCCCATGTTGCCGACCTCTGACATGCCGGGATACCCTTTCGGGCCGCAGTTCTTCAGGACCATCACGCAGGTTTCGTCGATGTCGAGCGCGTCGTCGTCGATCCGCGCCTTGTAGTCGTCGATATCCTCGAACACGACAGCCCGGCCGCGATGCTTCATCAGATGCGGGCTGGCGGCAGAGGGTTTCAGCACGGCCCCGTTGGGCGCCAGATTGCCGCGCAGCACGGCGATGCCGCCGGAAGCAGCCAGCGCCTTTTCCACCGGCAGGATGACGTCGTCGTTCCAGTTGATTGCGCCCGCCACCTCCTCGCCGATGGTGGTGCCGCTGACGGTCAGCGCGTCGTCATGCAACATTCCCGCCTCGCTCAGGCGTTTCAGCACGACGGGCAGGCCGCCGGCGTAGAAGAATTCCTCCATCAGGTATTTGCCCGACGGCATCAGGTTCACGATGGTGGGCACGTCGCGCCCGCAGCGATCCCAGTCGTCCAGCGTCACATCGACGCCGACACGCCCCGCCAGCGCCAGCAGGTGAATGACCGCGTTGGTGGACCCACCGATGGCGCCGTTGCAGCGGATCGCGTTTTCGAAAGCGTCCTTGGTCAGGATGTCCGACGGCTTCAGGTCGTCCTTGACCATCTGCACGATGCGGCGGCCCGTCAGTTGCGCCATGACGCGGCGGCGTGAGTCCACACCGGGAATAGCCGCGTTGCCGGACAGCGCCATGCCCAGCGCCTCGGCCATGCTGGCCATCGTGGAGGCTGTGCCCATGGTGTTGCAGCTGCCGGACGATCGGCTCATCGCCTGTTCGGCGTCCAGAAATTCTCCGGGACTCATCTTGCCGGCCTTGATGTCTTCCGACATCTGCCACAGCGCCGTGCCGGACCCGACCCGTTCACCCCGGAACCAGCCGTTCAGCATCGGTCCGCCGGTGACGACGATGGACGGAATGTCGGTCGATGCCGCGCCCATCAGCAGCGACGGCGTGGTCTTGTCGCAACCGACCAGCAGCACCGCGCCGTCGATGGGTTGTGCGCGCATGACCTCTTCGACCGCCATTGCGGCAAGGTTGCGATACATCATCGCCGTGGGGCGAAAGGTGTTCTCGGAGGCTGAAAAAACCGGCACTTCGACCGGGAAACCGCCCGCTTCCCACACACCGGCCTTCACCTTTTCAGCCAGTTCGCGCAGATGACCGTTGCAGGGCGTCAGGTCGGACCATGTGTTGAGGATGCCGATCACTGGGCGCCCGTCGAACAGGTCGTCCGGGTAGCCTTGGTTCTTCAGCCAGCCCCGGTGGTAGATGTTGTCGCGGGACGTGCCGCCGTACCATTCCTGCGAACGCAAACGGCGGGGCCAGGGGGCGGGGGTAAAGGGCATGAGCGTTTCCTACAGGGTTGCGACGGTGACACGGCCCGCGTGGGCTGCATCCTCTATGGCCAGTGCGTTGCGCAGCGGCAACCCGAAGGCGGGGGCGGTGATTTCGAACACGTCCCCCTCTTCGCAGGACAGGCCGGTGGCGAAAGACAATGTCGCCGTGCCGAACATGTGGATGTGCACGTCGCCGGGCTGGCAGAAGATGCCATACTTGAAGTGGTGGTGTTCGAGGTTCGCGATGGTGTGGGACATGTTCGCCTCTCCGCTCACGAAGGGCGCGTCGAAGATCGCGGTGCCGTCGCGGATCACGCGACTTTGGCCCTGAATATCGGCGGGCAGATCGCCGACCAGCAACTCCGGCCCGACGGAACACACGCGCAGCTTGGAATGGGCGAGGTAGAGGTAGTTCTGCTTTTCCGTCACATGGTCCGAAAACTCGTTCGCCAGTGCGAACCCGACGCGGAACGGCGTGCCGTCCGAACCGATGATGTAGAGGCCCGCGATTTCCGGCTCCTCTCCGCCATCCAGCGCGAAACTGGGTGACGGCAAGGGCGCACCGGGCGCGATCAGCGCGTGGCCGGTGCCCTTGTAGAACCATTCGGGCTGCACGCCGGGGCCGTCTCCCTCGGGCTTGCCGGACTCCACGCCCCAGCGGAACATCTTCATCGAATCCGTCTCGGCCTTGTCCTCTTTTTCGTGCATCGCCGACCGGGTCGAGGCAGACCCCAGATGGGTCAGGCCGGTACCGGTCAGGTAGGTATGCGCAGGGTCCGGGTGGAACAGCGGCGGCAGCATGCGACCCTCCGCATAAAGCGCCTCCAGATCCACATTCTCGCCCATGCCAAGCTGCCCGATGCGATCACGCAGGGACGTCCCTGATGCGGCGCAATCCATTGCCAGATCGTAAAGCGACATGTCCGTCTTGACGGCGCAGGCCTGCGTGCCGTTGCGCGCGACTAGCTGGATGCCACCGGTGTCGGTGCGGTATTGGGACAGGAGCATGGTTCAGGCCTTTCGCTTGTTCATCACGTCGAAGATCACGGCGGCCAGCAGGACCAGCCCCTTGATGCATTGTTGCCAGTCGATGCCGATCCCGAGGATCGACATGCCGTTGTTCATCACCCCCATGATGAAGGCACCGATCACGGCCCCTACCACGGTGCCGACGCCACCGGCCATCGAGGCACCACCGATGAAGACGGCGGCGATCACGTCCAGCTCGAACCCCGCACCCGCCTTGGGCGTTGCGGTGTTCAGGCGGGCGGCAAAGACGAGGCCCGCAAGGGCTGCCAGCACGCCCATGTTGGCGAAGGTCAAAAAGGTCAGGCGCGGCGCATTGATGCCCGACAGCATCGCCGCCTTCTCGTTCCCGCCGATGGCATAGATGCGCCGCCCAATGGTCGTGCGGCTGGTGACGAAGGAATAGACCGCGATCAGCAGGGCCATGACGATGAACACGTTGGGCAGGCCCCGAAAGTCGGCCATGAGGTAGCTCATGTAGATCAGCGCCAGAAAGATCAGGCCATTCTTGGCGGCGAAAAAGGCAAAGGGCTCCTCGACGCTGCCGGTCTTGGCGGCCTCGGACCGCGACCGGACAGCAAGGAACAGGATGGTGGTTGCCACGATCACGCCGATCGCGAGCGAAAAGAGGTTCAACTCCTCTCCTCCGAACAGGTCGGGAATGAAGCCGGAGGAGATCAACTGGAATTGCGCCGGAAACGGGCCGACCGACTGGCCCGCCAGCAGCCACAGGGTCAGCCCCTTGAAAACCAGCATCCCCGCCAGCGTGACGATGAAGCTGGGGATCTTGAAGTAGGCGACCCAGAAACCCTGCGCCATGCCGATCACGGCCCCGGCAAACAGGCAGATGATGCCCGCCAGCAGATAGGGGATGTCGAAGTTCACAATCATCACGGCGGCCAGTGCGCCGATGAAGCCCATGACGGACCCGACACTCAGGTCGATATGCCCCGCCACGATGATCAGCAGCATCCCGATCGCCATGATGATGATGTAGCTGTTCTGCAGGATCAGGTTCGTCAGGTTGACCGGCTTCAGCAGGATGCCCCCTGTCGCCACCTGAAAGAACGCCATGATCGCGATCAGCGCGAACAGGATGCCGTATTCGCGCATGTGACCGCGCAGGAAGGACCAGCTCGTCTTGATCTGCACGGGCGGCAGATCGGCGTTGTCCGGGTTCGTGGTGGTCTGGGTCATGTGCGGTCCCCCGATCTGATGATGGTTGCCATGATCTTTTCCTGACTGGCGTCCGCCGTCGGCATCTCGCCGACGAAGCGGCCTTCGTTCATGACGTAGATGCGGTCGGTGATGCCCAGCAATTCCGGCATCTCGGAAGAGATGACGATGATTGCCTTGCCCGCCGCAGCGAGGTCGCGGATCACGGTATAGATTTCGTATTTCGCGCCCACGTCGATGCCGCGGGTGGGTTCATCGAGGATCAACACGTCCGGGTCGGCAAACAGCCACTTGGACAGCACGACCTTTTGCTGATTGCCGCCGGACAGGTTCACGGCTTCCTGCTCGATGCTGCTCGACTTGATGTTCAGACGCTTGCGGTAGCGGGCGGCGACCTCTGCCTCGCGTTCGCGGTTGACGACCATGCCGTCTGACACGCCGGGCAGGTTGGCCAGCGGCACGTTGCGGCGGATGGTGTCGTCAAGGACGAGGCCATAGGTCTTGCGGTCCTCGGTCGCGTAAGCGAGGCCCGCGTTGATTGCGCGGCGGACCGTCGACAGGTTTACGTCGACCCCGCCGATCTGCGCGTTGCCGGTGATATGCGCGCCGTAGCTGCGCCCGAACAGCGACATGGCGAGTTCGGTGCGCCCGGCCCCCATCAGTCCCGCGATACCGACGACTTCACCCTTGTTCACGTGAAATGACACGTCCTTCACGACCTGCCGGTCACTGTGCAGGGGATGGGTCACGCACCAGTTCTGCACCCGCATTGCGACTTCGCGCGTCGTCGTGTTGACCTTCGGCGGATAGCGGTCGTCCAGCGACCGGCCCACCATGTCGCGGATGATGTCGCCTTCGCTAATGCCGGTGCGGCAATCAAGACGGGACACGGTCGCCCCGTCGCGGATCACGGTGATGGTGTCGGCCACCTTGCTGATCTCGTTCAGCTTGTGACTGATCAGGATCGACGTTACCCCCTGCCGCTTGAATTCCAGCAGCAGATCCAGCAGCTTGGTGCTGTCGGTCTCGTTCAGGGACGACGTCGGCTCATCCAGGATCAGCAGGCGCACGTCCTTGGACAGCGCCTTGGCGATCTCGACCAGCTGCTGCTTGCCCAGCCCCAGTGCATCGACCAGCGTGTCCGGATGCTCCTTAAGCCCGACGCGGGCCAGCAGCTTGGCCGCGCCGGCGCGGGTGGCGCGCCAGTCCATGATGCCGCGCGTGGCGCGTTCGTTGGCCAGATAGATGTTTTCCGCCACCGACAAAAGCGGCACCAGCGCGAGTTCCTGGTGGATGATGATGATGCCGCGCGATTCTGAATCGCGGATGCTGCCGAAGGATTGCACCGCGCCGTCATACACGATGTCGCCGGTATAGCTGCCGTGCGGGTAGACGCCGGACAGCACCTTCATCAGCGTCGACTTGCCCGCCCCGTTTTCACCGACGAGGGCGTGGATCTCGCCTTCCTCGACCGACAGGCTGACGCGGTCCAGCGCCTTCACGCCGGGAAATTCCTTGGTGATCGCGCGCATTTCCAGAAGTGTCGACATTGCGCCCCCCGCTGCCAAAGCGAAACCTGAAAGGATAAAAAGGGCCTCCGACCCGTGCCTCGCGGTCGGTGTCAGAGGCCAGCGCGGCGGCGGCGCGATGATGCGCCGCCCCCGACAGGGAGGATCACTTGATCTGGTCTTCGGTGTAGTAGCCACCGTCGATCAGCACGGACTGGATGTTGTCCTTGGTCACGGCCACAGGCTCCAGCAGGTAGGCCGGAACGACCTTGACACCGTTGTCATAGGTCTCGGTGTCGTTGATCTCGGGCTCTGCGTCGTTCAGCAGCGCCTCGACCATGCCGACGGTAACGCGGGCCAGTTCGCGGGTATCCTTGAAGATCGTGGAATACTGCTCGTCGGCGAGCATCGACTTGACCGAAGGCACTTCGGCGTCCTGACCGGACACGATGGGCATCGCCATGTCGCCGGACCCGTAACCGACGCCCTTCAGCGACGACAGGATGCCGATGGAAAGGCCGTCATAGGGCGACAGGACCGCGTGGACCGGCTTGTCGGTGTAATTGGCAGACAACAGGTTATCCATGCGGGCCTGTGCGACGGACCCGTCCCAGCGCAGCGTGCCGACCTGATCCATGCCCATCTGGCCGGACTGGATCACGATATCGCCCGCGTCGATCAGCGGTTGCAGCACGGACATGGCTCCGTCGTAGAAAAAGTAGGCGTTGTTGTCGTCCGGGCTACCGCCGAACAGTTCCACATTCCACGGCTTGGCATCGGGAAAGCGTTCGTTCAGGCCGTCCACCAGCGTCGTCGCCTGCTGCACACCGACCTTGAAGTTGTCGAAGGTTGCGTAATAGCTGACGTCGCCGCTGTCGCGGATCAGGCGATCATAGGCCACGACCTCGATATCGGCAGCGGCGGCGTTGGCCAGCGCGTTCGACAGGGTGGTGCCGTCGATGGCGGCGATGACCAAAACGTCGACGCCCTTGGTGATCATGTTCTCGATCTGGGCCAACTGGTTCGGGATATCATCCTCGGCGTATTGCAGGTCGGTGGTAAAGCCGGCCTCTTCGAACTGCTTGACCATGTTTTCGCCGTCGGCGATCCAGCGGGCCGAGGATTTGGTCGGCATGGCGATGCCGACATAGCCCGCGTCCTGCGCCCAGGCTCCGGTGGTCATGGCGACGAGTGCCGTCGTCGCCAGCATGGATTTCAGAATGTTCATGTCGTCCTCCCTTGCGCGGCTGCCACCAGTTTCCCCCCGATGGTCGCGCTTTTTTCAATGCGCAGTCCGGCCGACGCATCGGCCAGAGCACGGGCGCAGATTGACCGCGTTGGATATATCGATCAAATGAATTGTTCACGCATGGATATATCTCCCATGTCATAGCATCGAAAATGGGGTTCACATGCCTGCACACATGCCCCGTGACGGTTCAGCCGCAGCGTTGATCCAGCGCGGCCTGCGGTTGCCGCAACTGCGTCTGCTGATTGCTGTCGCGGACCTGGGACAGATTTCAGGTGCTGCGTCTCTGGTCGGCATGACCCAGCCCGCAGCCTCGCGGATGTTGACGGACCTTGAACGCACTGTCGGCACGCAACTGTACCAGCGTCATCCGCGTGGCGTGGCGCTGACGGCAGCTGGTGCGCTGCTGGCAAAGCGGGCGCGGCTGGCTCTGCAACACCTCGAGGTCGCGTTCGACGAGATGGACGACATTGCAAACGGGTCGGGCGGTCTGGTTCGCATTGGCACCGTGACGGGGCCGGGTGTCGCACTGATCCTGCCGCTGATCCGCGACCTGCGCGTGACCTACCCCGAGATCGCCTTTGACGTGTTGGTCGATACCTCCGACGTGCTGGCGGATGCGCTGCTGGCGCACCGGGTCGACTTCTACCTCGGGCGGATGCTTGCGAATGTCTCGGCGCAGGATGTGACGGCCATCACGGTCGGGGCGGAACCGATCGCGCTGATCGTGCGCAAGGATCATCCGCTGATGACCCGGCCCGCACCGACGCTGTCCGATACGCTGGCCTACGACTGGGTAATGCAGGCCAGTGCCGGCCTGATGCGGCAGGCGGTCGAGGCTTATCTGCTGCAATGCGGCCTCGCCCCGCCGCAGCGTATCCTGACCACGTCGTCGCTTGTCCTGACGTTGGGCATCGTGTCCGACACCAACGTCGTGGCCCCCGTGGCGCGGTCGGTGGCAGAGGTGCTGGTCGCGCCGACACGGATGAACAGCGACATGCGGATTCTGGACCTTGCCCCGGACATGGCGGTGTCGCCCTATGCGCTTGTCTGTCGCCGCGACGCAGAGCCCAATGCGGCGGTTGCCCGCGTCCTGACCCTGCTGCGCGACCGCATTGCCGCGCGGGCCGCAGGGTCAGGTTGAACCGGTCAACAGGGCGGCGACGGTCGGGCGCAGACCGGACAAACCGCGCGGCGTCCAGCCCAGATCGCGCAGACGGTCAGTTGTCATGACACCGACCATAGCGGGATCGGACCGCTTTGGCAGCGGACGGTCCTTGCCGGTCAGATCGTTGACGCAGGCCAGCAGATCGTGGTGATCCAGCAGGATGTCAGAGGCATTGAACGTGACGGGCGCAAGGCACCCCGGGGGGACCGTCAGCAACAGGCCGACCGCGGCGGCGATGTCGTCCTCATGCACCTCCGACCCGACCCGCGCCGGCTGCACTTGGCCCGAAAGATGGGCGGCAAAGAGTGCGTCCCACTTGTGCGGCTGACCGGGCACCCCGGCACCGTAAACGCCGGTCGCCCGCAGGCTCGCCACGGCAAGGGACGGGCCAGCGGATCCGGTCAGCCATGCTTCTGCCTCGGCCTTCACCTCTGCGTATAGGGTGGCGGGTCGTGCGGACAGTCCGTCGGCCAGCACCGTGCCGGGCGAATAGCCATCGTAGACCGCCCGCGACGACAGAAAAACGATCCTCGCCACACCGGATGATTTGGCGTGCGCGAACAGCCGCAGCGTGCCATTCAGATTGAGGGCGCGGAACCCAGCGGGATCATCGCCCTCGCCACCCCGGTAGCGTCCCGGCACATGGGCGAATGCAGCGTGAACCAGCGCGTCGAAATCCGACAGGTCCGGCGGCGGCAGATCGAGGCTCCAGTCCAGATAAGACAGGCCGGGCACGGGCCGCCGCCCAAGCGTCGTGACGCTGTGACCCTGCGCCGCGAGATTGCGTGCCACGGGATAGCCGACGCGGCCCGTCGCCCCAGTGATCGCGATCCTCATGTGGGCGGCGGCAGGTCCGCGGCCACCGGCACCGGACCGTCCCCGGCATAGGCGTGCCACAGCGCCGTCAGCGGGGCCAGCGCAGCACTGCGCGCATGGGCCGCCTGCCACGGCTTCTCATACTGGTAATGCAGCACATGAATGTCGGGCCAGTGCCACAGGTCCGGCAGATTGAACCAGACGTATTGCAGCATGTTGTAATGGATAGGCAGGCCATGCCAGTCGGGAAAGTAATCCTGCAGAAAGCTCTGGTCCGTGCGCGGCCAAAAGGCCCCCGCTGCATCCACCCGGTCCATCATCGCGGCAAATGTCGCGGGATCGGGGCGCGCCGTGAACACGCCGGAGTTCATGCGGCGAAAGTCGGCGAGGCCTTCGTAGACATTGGGGGCCGCACAGAATTCCGGATAGTCGAACAGCCGGTCGCAGTTGCGCAGGACCAGCGTGTCGGCATCCAGAAACACCACCTGGTCATAGTCCAGCTGCCAAAGCCGCAGCTTGGCGAAATTGTCGAGCGGTGTGTGGAATGCGGGTTTGCTGCCCTTGGTGAACGGTGCGCGGCCATGCAAAGCTGCGCGGTCATGCGCCGCGTTGAAGGCGGGCGAGGTGTCCAGAAGATCGACGGGTATCAGCCGCGCACCCAAACGTGAGAGCAGGTCTAGCGCATCGGCGGCAACGCCCCCCGTGTGCATCACCACCAGATCGGCCGTCGTGCCGGTCAGCGTCAGTGACCGGATCAACGCCCGCGCCCCCAGCGCAAAATCCGCGTTGGTGACAAGCGTGACATAGGCGCGCCGCGTCATCAGACGGCGCGCAGCTTCTTGCCTTCGGGGTCGTGTTCCACCTTTTCGGCCAAATCGCGCGTCCAGGCCGACACGGCCGGCACGCGGCTGCGGTCGATGCGGTGCGCATACTTGCGGGCGACTTCGACGACCTCGGCCAGCAGACCTTCGGCCAGCGTCGTGGGGTTCAGGCCAAGGGCCAGAAACTGCGCGTTGCGCACGATCAGGTCATTCTCCGCGGCTTCCTTGCGCGGGTTCGGCAGGTTCAACACCTTGGCCCCGGTCTGCTGCGCGATCAGCGCGGCCAGATCGCGGACACGGTGCGTCTCGGTCATCTGGTTAAAGATTCGCACCCGGTCGCCGGCCTTTGGCGCGTCGCCCATCGCAAGCTCGATGCAGCGGACAGAGTCCTGAATGTGGATGAAGGCCCGCGTCTGTCCGCCGGTGCCATGCACCGTCAGCGGATAGCCGATGGCTGCCTGGATCAGGAAACGGTTCAGCACGGTGCCGTAGTCGCCGTCGTAATCGAAACGGTTGATCAACTGATCATGCCGCCGAGTCTGCGCGGTATGGGTGCCCCAGACGATGCCCTGATGCAGGTCGGTGATCCGCAAGCCATCGTTCTGCGCATAGAACTGGAACAGGATCTGATCCATGCTTTTCGTCATGTGATAGACCGAACCGGGCTTGGTCGGATACAGAATCTCTTGCTCTTTCGGGCCGGCCGGCGTGTCGATCTGGACGTCGAGGTAGCCTTCGGGGATCGGGGCCCCGACCGAGGAATAGCCGTAGACGCCCATAGTGCCCAGGTGGATCACATGCGCGTCGATGCCGGTTTCCACCAAGGCGGCCAACAGGTTGTGCGTGGCGATGATGTTGTTGTTCACCGTATAGACCTTGTGACGGTCGGTCTTCATCGAATAGGGTGCTGCGCGTTGTTCGGCGAAATGGATCACGACATCAGGCTTGTGGTCGCCCAGCCACGCCTTCGCCCGCTCGTATTCCTGCGCAAGGTCAAGCAGGTGGAAATGGATGCGCCGTCCGGTGACGTCATGCCAGATGCGGCAGCGTTCCTGGATGCTGTCCATCGGCGTCAGCGACTGCACGCCCAGTTCCGCGTCGATCCAGCGGCGAGAGAGGTTGTCGATGACATGCACCTCGTGCCCCTGGTCCGACAGGTGCAGCGTGGTGGGCCAACCGACGAAACCGTCGCCGCCCAGAATTGCAATTTTCATGACCCATCCTCCTGCTGATGCGACTGTTGCGCAGACGCGTGACAGCGGTATGACGCGACTTCGCCCGGTCCGCCAGATTGCCGGTGGTGCGCACTGGCAGGATTTCGCCGCCAATACGCCTGACCGGACAGCGTCAGAGGGGAAAGCCCATCGCATGCACCAACCGCAGCCAGTGCCTGCGCCACCCGCCCTTTTCGTCGGCCTCGTCCAGTGCGCGCATGGTGATGCCCGCGCCGATCCATCGAAACGGTTCGCGCGGGATACGGCGCGGCAGGCTGGTCGCCAGTGCCAGTTGCAGTTCCGGCACGCCGGTCTTGTCCAGCATCTCGAGTCCCATGCGCGCGCCGAACCGGGACGCGGTCACGCCGAAACCGGAATAGCCGCCGACATAGACGGCCTTGCCGTCATGATAGGGCTGGAAATGCACCGCAAGCCGGGTGGTCATGTCGATCGGACCCGACCACGCATGCGTGAAGCGCACATCGGCAAGCTGCGGAAAGGTGCGCAGAAAATACCCCGCAAGCCGGTCGTAGACCGCGATCTGGCGATCACCGGGAGGATCGATGTCATCGTTGAAATGATAGCCGATGCGCCCGCCGTAGACGATGCGGTTATCCCGCGTCAGGCGCATGTAGTTCAGCTGCGTCCGGGTATCGTAAAGGCCCTGCCGGTGTGTCCACCCGACGCGGTCGAGCTGTTCCGGGCTCAGCTGTTCGGTCGCAAGGACGCGGTCCCGCATGGCGACGACATAGCGCTTGATGTGTTTGTGTCCGGCCCCCCAGGCATTCGTTCCGAACAGGACACGCGGGGCGTCGATGCGACCGTCGTGGGTCGTGATCCGCAGACGCGAACCCAGATCGTCGACACGTTCCATCCGAGTGTGTTCGAACAGCCGCACGCCCAGCGTAATGGCGGCGTCGCGAAGACCCCAAGCCAGTTTCGCCGGATTGACGGTCCCCGTCCGGTCACGCGACCACAGCCCCGCCTGAAACAACGGCGAGGCGACTTCGGCCTGCACCCCGTCGCGGTCTAGCCAGAGGACGTCATGTCCGTGCGCTTGATGCAGGTCGTATTCCTGCCGCAGGTCCGGGATGCTGGCTTTGCCGATGGCGACGGTCATCTCGCCGCCCCATTCCAGATCGGCGTCGATGCCGAAGTCCTCTATCGTCTGCCGCCAGCCGTCGAGGTTGTCGATCCCCAGCCGTTCCAGCAGCGCAAGGTCGTGGGGAAAGACCCGCTGCGCGTTCGCCAGACCGTGCATGACCGAGGTGGACACGATGCCGCCCGGACGCCCCGACGCACCGTGCGCGACCTTGCCCGCCTCGATCAGGACGACATCGCGGCCGGGATCACGCTGCTTGGCGATGATCGCGGCCCAAAGTCCGGTAAAACCGCCACCGACGATCAGCAGATCGGCGTCGGTCGGCCCGACAAGATGCGGCACGGCGGTCGGGGCGGCAGGATCGTCCAGCCACAGCGGATACAGCCTGGCATCCGACAGGCACTTGTGTCTGATCGTCAAGGCTCACGCTCCCGCAATGTCACGGTCACAGCCATAACGCCGTTCGGCACATGACGAAAGGTGCCGATCCCCGATCCGATTGCTCGGACCGGCCATCCGCGCGACATCTGGGGGCGACATCATCGGAGAGTTGAAGGGCCGAACCCGCATTGGCCTAATAGCAGAAACATCGTGCCCCGCATGGTTCGAACCACCGGTATGATGGGCCCGTTCTGCCCTTTCAAAGCAGATATGGAGCGTCTTCGCGTTGCAGGCCACCCGGCAGGAGCGACGCGGTCTTGCGGCAGATATCCAGCATGTCCGTCTGTGCCGTCGTGGGCAGCCAATCGGTCCGGGTCGTCATGCCGATGGGGCGGCCGGGCCAGTCGATCCCGGTTTCAAGCGCGATCATCTGGCCTGCGGCGATCTCGGGGGCGGCTTGACCGGAGGACACGCACCCCAGATGCAGGTTGTCCTGCAAGAGCCCACGCATCAGCAGGACGGAACCCGTCTCGATTACCGGCAAGCGGGGCAGATGGCGCGCGATCCGGTCATCGAACTGGTCCCGCGCGGGTGTGCCGCGACGGGCCACCACCCAAGGAAAATCCGCCAGTCGGGATAGCGGCACCGGACCCTGGCCGACCAGCGGATGCCCCAATCCCGCCACGACGGACATGCCGTCATGATACCACGCGTCCTGCACCACGTCACGGATGGGCAGCGGATCGCGCATGGCACCGATCATGAAATCGATCTCTCCTCGGCGCAAATAGCCAAGGAGTTCGTCGTAAATCCCGTCGATCACGGTGATCCCCTGCAGGGGGCGGCGCGCGCGGAACGCGGCCAGCGTCCGTGGCAGCAAAGCGGACCGTGACAGGGGCAATGCACCGATGACGATCTGCCCTTCGGTCCGGCCATCGAGTTCGGCCAGATCGGCGGAAGCCTGATCGAGTTCCGTCAGCGCCAGCCTTGCGGCAAGCCCCAATGCCTGCGTCGCACGTATAGCGACGGTGCCATGCGGGGCGCGGTCGAACAGCGGGCGACCCGCCTCGGATTCCAGCAGCGCAATTGCGCGATGCACGGTCGGCTGCGCCAGTCCCAGTCGGCGGGCAGCGATGGTGAAATTCTGCGCTTCGACCACGGCGATCAGCGCCCGAAGCTGCGCCGTCGTCGCGGTCAGGACCAGACGCGGTGCCACGGCCGTCAG